>CAZUDD010000212.1:0-2435 GCA_964619665.1 uncultured Desulfurococcaceae archaeon
CATTCACTATGTGCTTATACTTCTTTTCAAGATCTTTCTCGATTTCAGTGATTATGTTTGTACTGTCTGCACCAACTCTATAGATCTCTTTGGCAAGATTTCTCACATATCTTCGTACAATTCTCATACCGTATTTCTCAATGTTTTCTATATCTTTCTCTATATCACTACACCTGAAAACTCCATAACGTATCAGTATAGCAAGAGCGATATACCTCAAAGTATCTCTGAGTAACTCTAGCTTGATGAAGCTTTCATCTCTATTCTTTAATATATTGATTATCTCAATACCTTCCTGTATAGTTTTTGAGAGTACGTCTAGACATTTCAAAGTGATTCAACCTACACAATTTAATTCTTAACAAAGCCACCCCGCAATAGGTTTAAGATATCCCTCATATTCTGAAACAACTACCTTTTCAAATTCAACACAAACTTTTTCATGGAATAGCGGAGCATATAGAACAAATGTTTCAGCTTCTCCACCTTCAAAAGCTGGGTTATAACCGTATTCTTTAGCTAATCTAATGACTGTTTCAACATCATTACGATCGAGTATTTTTCCTAGATATTGATGTACGGGTAAACCGTATGCCGAAATCGAGGTTATGAGTATTTCAAAGCCTAGTTCAAGTAGTAATCTCATATAGTCTGCTTGATCTTTTCTCCATATGGGTGTATATACTTTCAATCCTAGCTCATCACATATCATAGAGAAACGCATTCTCTGATAATCACTTAACAGAGCTCCTACAACTAGTCCTTCGAAATCGTATTCTTTTTGAAGCTTATTCAACCAGTACTTAATCTCGTCTAGTTCTTTCTCCTTTTCACCGCTTACATCTATTATTACGTGATTTAATCTCATTGCTTCTGCCTGTAAAGGTGTTAATTCAACAAATGGTCTATGTAAAGCCCATGAATATCGAGTTCTGGGTCTAAAAGTGATTAATAGTACAATCTTATTGCCTGTTAATGCTGTCCAATGCAGTGCAAAGGTGCTGTCTTTACCTCCACTAAACATAGCGGCTATGCGCATGAAACACCACGTGGTACAGTCTTTTCAGCGGAATAACTCCTCATCATGGCTATACTCAGCTACACGGGGTCTTCATCATACAGGATCTAGAGTTCTAGTTGCTCTTCTCTTTTAATATAGGTTAAGCTTACATAGATAAGTCGTTGTGCATCACCCCACGAATAGCGATTCCTAGCATCTACAAGAGAGATACAATCTACATTGTATCCCTTCTCTTTGAGTCTATTCATAAACTCCGTTATGAATATGTTTGCAAAACCATCGTTTGGTAATGGTATGGAGCTATCACCTACAACTACATCGTATTCGTGATCATTACGAATTCTTATCCATATAATACCAGGTGTAGGTCCATATCTTTCTGGATTTCTCAGTACCTGTGAGCTTATCCTGTATCCCTTCGTAAGGTAGTACCTCATAAAGGCATACCTAAAGGCTCTCACTATATTTCGCTCAAGCTTCTTTAGATCATCTCTATCAATTCGATCTATGTTTACTACGAACCTACGATACTTATCGAGATATCTATGAGGAATCCAATCAAAATCTTGATATCTACAAGGTCTAGACATAGTATAGAGACCCATGTAGCTTCATAACTCCATAAAGACCTATCTAAACAGCTTTAATAGCGATAAACTCAATAGAAAGACGGTGTTTGTAGTACATGAATAGTGATGGTTATGGCAAAGATATAAAGTACTTGATAAAGAAGCTTGTGAAAAATTACTATCGATACTTTGATAAAAATGGAGTACTAAATTCTGATGGTAGAAGACTACTATATGAGCTTACACGTTTCTTAGTATACGAACATCCTGAATTCAAGAAGTTTATTCAAAGATTAAGAAAAGAACCAACTCTGGAAAATATACTCAAACTTGCTGAAAAAGTAATGGATCTAGATGATGTATTGAGAGATCTGGAAGAGTCTATCTATGGACCATATACCTACACACTGAGAGTTAAGCGAAACTATTTATCTAGTCTAGAGAATTCATCATAAACACAATAGCTGTTTCTGAGTGATCTCCACTTAATCCAGAGGAACTAACCTTGGGTACCTATGTAGTACTGGTAACCATGCATTCCAATAATCGATATATTGTTATAGAATTGATATTGATTTAACGGAAATTACTGAGTCTTACTCTGGTAGTGTAAGACCACATACAGCAGTAGTTTGGGAAGCTTTTTATTCGATATCTCCATGCCAAGTAACCTTCTGGTGTTTAGTACTTGATAGACTTAGCCTTATCTATAGCAGTGTCTTCAGCTATAACAGTTTCAGCTCTTGTACCGCTTTTAGCTATGAATAGAAGAGATGATAAGGACCGTTTGAACTCTATATCTAGAGATGAAGCTAGGTATAGCATAGATAGCGTGATGAAGTCAG
>CAZUDD010000213.1:0-2416 GCA_964619665.1 uncultured Desulfurococcaceae archaeon
TCGTATATGTGACTATCTGTGTATATGTAGAGATAACCACAATAAGTTCTGTATATAGCACTACTACTGGATAATCACCAGCAATCTTCTTTATGACCCTAAGAATGTCATAGAGATCAACACTATATCTCCTTAATCCCTCTCTATTAATAGACACCAAGACTATATCTGAAGGTAAGTAGATGTTCCCCGCATAAATACTCCCTAGATATCTATGGAATCTTGCTTCAATAGAATTCTCTATTTCACGTTTTCTCTCAAACTGTTTCTTTGTGACTAACGATATATGAAAACATATTTTGAGATTTGATGCAATACCACGATATCTATCCCTAATACCCTTAACGATATCTATGAGTACATCTCTATTCTCAGACAAGAACCTCTTTAATGCTTCTTCAGAATCTCTAAATACATAGATTATTATAGCATTGGTAGAAACAAGACATCTCCTCCTATCCATAGATATATTGTATTTCTCGAGTTGATCAAGTATTCTCAACGTGATATTAGAGATATTTACATAGAATTCTCTATATGAAGCATTGACTGATAGAGGTATATACCCTAGTTCATAACCATAGTTACAACCTAGTCTTGAAACCCATTTAAACCACGATACATTGAATGGATAGGTATTTGTATATACATAGATAGTACCGTTGTAAATCAGATCAGGCTTATTAAGCATATCCCTATGATCGATAACAACTATAGATTCTTGACCTGATACTGTTGTTCCATAGACGTGAAGAACTGTAGTGTATAGGGATAGAGTTACTATCGAGGCAAAGAGTAATGATGTGATTATACGTAGATCTAAATACATGGCTACACCACATTATGGAGAATTCCTTATCTCGTGATCTTCTTGATTATAGAGATACACACTATTGTTATGAGGATTACAGGTATAGCTATTAACGTATACTGCCAATAACGTTCTATACCTTGTCTATGCATATATATTGTACTAGCATTAGTATTTGTATAGATAGATTTGATGATGGTTTGTGTTAAGGTCATTAATATACTTTCAGTTCTCTGAACCGTAACTGTATACTTAATTAATAGAGGCTCGCTAGGCAGAATCAACGCTTTCCGTATTTTTGCAATAGCGGGAACTATCTTCAGATCTTCTACAACTTGAACTACTACTGGATAATCCTTAGCTGTCTTCTTTATTATCCTCAATATATCTTCAAGACTAGTGTTCGTTTTGTTTAACAACTTCTTAGTCACGAGAACGGAGATTAAATCTCCTATTGTTTCACCAATACCATTAACACACTTAAATAGTCTAAGAACTAAGCTTTCACGAATAATATCCTTCATTAAGTACTGTTTCTCTGTCACCATAGATATCAGGAAACAGATACTGAAATTCTTTATCGTGTCTGGATATCTATTCTGAATATCCGTAATAAGCTTTTCAAGATATCTCCTGTTTCTCTCTATGAATTGTAATAGTTTTTCACGAGAATCTCTAAAGACGTATACGGTCATTGATTGTAGAGATATATATGATTTTCTTGGACTAGCTGATATATCGTTTAATCTAAGCATACCTATGAATTGAATAGCAACATTAGCAATATACTTCAAAACTTCAAAAGTCTTGTCCTCACCGTACTCTTCGTATAGGGGTGATAGATAAGTCAATTCTTCAAGACTAATACCCTGCATACAACCAAGAGATGAAATCTTTTCAAGTTGAGTATAATTGATAACGCTTAAATTAAAGTACACAAATACAGTATCGTTATAAATCATATCCGGCTCCTTCAAAATGCTTCTATAATCAACTACCACAATAGATCCATCACCGATTATTGCATCACAAACACATGGAGCTCCAGCTCCAACACTTGACACTGCTAGAACCAAAGTGAAATCAACAAAATTCTACTCATCTATATCACCTACATTTATTATATGACTTTGTGACTTTGCCTAAGTGTATACTATCGTTGGTTGGGAATAAACTTAGTTCGCTAGACATGGGCTGAGCTAACAATTGTTAGAAAAGGAAATTTGAGATACTTCATAACGTGAATTTATTGTATTGTATCACCTTGAAGCTCTTTTGATTGCAAATATGATAGCTATAATGAGTATCGGTATAGCTACTAATAGGTATTGTCGATAATCTTGATCACCTTGACTAGGTGTATGTGTCTCGCTAACCCTAGTATACATGTATTGAGTGACCGTAATCGATGTTAGTGTCTTCAACATGTGCTCTGACTTTTGAGTTGATGAAGCATATGTAGTTAAGAGTGGCATGTAAGGTACTGTGATCGTTTGTTCTGGGATAGCTATGTTTAATTTTATTTCTGGAAAGACCCAGACTATAACTGGATAGTCCTTAGCAATTTCCTTTATCTCTTTCAATATGTCTTCAAGACTAGTATTC
>CAZUDD010000214.1:0-2411 GCA_964619665.1 uncultured Desulfurococcaceae archaeon
GGGTAGTAGACTTCAGTTCCATCAGCTTTTCTTATCGTAACACCTTTAACGAAGATTCTAGTTCTTCTAAGATCAACTCTAACTACTTCACCTTCATGACCTTTCCAATCACCTCGCATTATCCTAACAACATCTCCTTTCCTAACTGGTAATCGCTTAATACCCAATTCTTTCCTTAGTTCTGGAGATAATGGTGCATTGAGTAAATGCCATCTTAAGTGGAGTGGTAGGTTATATAGTATCTTTCTCTGCTTTCTTGGTTGTTTAGACTTCAACTCCATAGAATCACCTCTATACAATCATTGTAGCGATGTTGGCTATCTGAGGCCATCGCTCTGCGGCTTCTCTAGCAACTGGACCTCTGATTTCTTTACCTTTAGGCATACCTTCTGGTGTAACTATAACACACGCATTATCTTCAAATGCAACCCATGTGCCATCAGGTCTTCTATAGGGTTTCTTCTGTCTTATGATTATAGCTCTGAATACTTGGCCCTTCATTTCAGGAGTACCTTTCTTAACAGTTACAACAACCATATCTCCTACAGATGCATATGGCAATCTTCTCAATCTAGTCTTAATTTCAGGAACACCTATCACCATAACCTCCTTAGCACCACTATTATCTGCAACCGTTAGGTATGTACCTACCTGAATACCAGCAACTCTTCTTCTACGTGGATGAGCAGCTCCACCTTTTGCCTTCTTAACTGCCATAATCAACCACCTTTTTCAGCTGGTTTAAGTATACCTAGTACAACAAATGCAACACTTTTTGCTAAAGGTCTTGTTTCACCTATGAGTACAATATCTCCTTCCTTAGCGTTGATACACGGAGGATTATGAGCATGAATCTTGCTTCTTCTCCTCTCATACCTCATATACTTTGGTATCCAGACAAGGTATTCACGTTCAACAACTACTGTTCTCTGCATCTTAGCTTTAACGACTTTTCCAACTAGTAGTGTTCCTCGGACTCTAACCTTTCCATGCCAAGGACACTTCTTGTCATCACATACATTCTCTGGTGGTTTTAATCCTGGCCATCTAATACCTATATCACGTGTCTTTGGTTTACTAGACATTCTAGTTTGCACCGTTTTAGCTATTTCAGAATCCTTTTAAGTCTTTCCTCCGGTCTTCCAAGAATACTAGATCCATCGATTACGACTTCGACACCATCATCTAGATAGAGCTTGAATACACCATAGAGTTTGAGAATCCTCTTTCTCTCTCCACGAGGAGTCTTTATGATG
This sequence comes from uncultured Desulfurococcaceae archaeon, assembly GCA_964619665.1. GTDB lineage: Archaea > Thermoproteota > Thermoprotei_A > Sulfolobales > Ignisphaeraceae > CAZUDD01. Next base: position 1,257 of record CAZUDD010000214.1, read on the forward strand.
AGTGTGTTCCGAGTTTCATCAACTATAGTACCTTTAATACCGATTAGAGAAGGATCAGAATGAGATACGACTTCTACTCTAAGACCTATCAATTCATGAAAAATTATGTTTTGAGGTTTTCTCTTCATATGCTATCTCTTTTTCTCTTTTTGAGTCTTCTTTTTCTCTTCGTTAATAACGGTTAATATTCTGGCTATGTTCTTTCTAATAATCTTTATCCTACTAACATCTCTGAGAGTACCTACTCTAGCTTGTTCACGTAGTTTAGCCAACTCAATTCTTAACTGTGTTAAGAGTCTCAATCTCTCCTCCATGGACATGCTACGTATCTCATCTGCATATAATGGTCTATCACTCATAAGTTATCACCTTAGGACTGTGATTCTGCCTGTTTTTGTTCTTGTTGTGCTATTTCAGGGAACATTTCACGTACTTTCTCTGGTGGTAAAATCTCGACATGGTCAGCAACTTCACCTGGTTTAGCTATTAGTACTTGAACTCCATAGACACCAGGTTTGAGTAGTACATGTGCTACAGCTCTATCAACTAGTTTAAGACTTTGTTCACCTGATTTATAGACTTTACCTGCAGAAAGCTTTTCATATCTAGCTCTTTCACTAGTTAACTTACCGCTTATTATGATTTCACAGCCAACTGCACCAGCATTCATAATTCTTCTAAGAGCAACATATGCAGCTCTTCTAAAGTGGATACCTCTTTCAAGTGCTAAAGCTATGTTGAAGGCCATTACTCTTGCATCGAGATCTGGATTATCTGTTTCCACAACAGTTATCTGTGGATTCTCTATATTGAATAGCTTCTCAAAAACAGCTTGGAGTTTTCTGAGATTTTGACCTCTTCTACCAATAATCATACCTGGTCTAGCTGCATAGATTACTATTCTTGTACCTAATGGTGTACGTATAATCTCTACTCTTGAATAGCCAGCGCGCCAGAACTTACTTGCGAGATACTCATCGACTGCTACTCTCTTTAGACCTAGTTCAATGAAGTATCGCTTTATATTGACCAACGATCTACACCTCTGCTACGATAACTTCTATTGATGCACGAGATCCAAACCATGGTGTTGCTCTACCAAATGCTCTTGGCATCCACCTCTTTAAATATGGGCCTCTATGTGCAGCTATATGG
>CAZUDD010000215.1:0-2362 GCA_964619665.1 uncultured Desulfurococcaceae archaeon
CATATATCCTCTATGCGAATCATTTGAGAATCCCTCAGAGTGCTATCAAAAGACCTCTCAGATAATTGAGATTGCTAATGGCGATAGAAATGCCAGAATATGCATTGTTGACCCTACAGGAATGTCTTCTATTGTGAAAGGTGATGGCAATTACAGAATTGTTGAGCTTAGCGAAGATGATCTTGAAAAACTTGAAAAAGAGAAAAGCTCACTTACACTTGTTAAAGGTTTATAGGCTATTCTATTTCTATGGTTTTGCCTTTTTCTTCTCTAATAGGCCTTTTAATTGGTAAACGGATCTCTAGAACTCCATTTCGATATGAAGCCTTTGCCTTATCTATGTCTGTTTCGACAGGCAGCTCTATCTCTTTCCTATATCTCCTATCATGGTTGCTGGCCTCAACAATAATGTGTCTGTCGTCTATTGCTCTAATCTTAATTTTGTCCTTGTCAACACCAGGCATTTCAACTATAACTCTTATAATATCGTCTTCCTGTATAACGTCGGTCAATGGCTCAGTCTCTTCAGATACTACAATCCTTGGTCTTTCTTTGCCTAATCGTTTAACATTACCGAACTCATATACTCTAGGTTTACCATCAGGACCTATCTCAATCCTAAATCCGTATATTATTGGTTTCTTGGATTTCATTATCTCCTCTATATCTTCACTTATTCTAAAGGAATGCATGAGCTTACGTTCTAGTTCTTCAATTTCTTCCCATATATCACTAAAGAATGAGTCAAAGATATCGAAGATACTTCTCCTACGTCTCTTTCTCTCTTCATCCATTGTAGATTCCCCAACACTAATACCACTTCAACACTAATATAGCTAACTTTCTATTTGATTTTTTAAATATGTGGATTATATCCGCTATGTCGGGATCCATATAGAGAATTCTCATGAGCTTCCCAGTATCGTTCAAGTCTATACATTCTATGCTATCGAGATCTCGCAAAGAAATATCTTTACATTGTGTATCAGGTATGAGATCATATATCGCAGCTTTCGAGACTCTTACTACTACTCCAAGAGGTGTTCGTTGATAGTTAAACCAGACCATTCTGGTATGCCTATGCTATCACATGTTTCACTATTTTAAAAGGTGTTAGATATTTCCAGCTCTAAGTTTGGTGTAGCTGTGCATGGATAGAAGATACGTAGAGAACTCTGTGACCATCACGGTCATACTGGCACTAAATCCTGAAAGTGAAGAAGCTCTGGAGAATGTTAAGAGAGCTGTTGAAATTCTTCACAAGAGGTACTCTATCAAAGTATTCATTGTACCTATTCAGCTATGGATATCAGATCCAATAAGAATAGAGAATCTTGGTCTACCGAAAATTCTGATAAACAATATCGTCATAAGCTCAGGACACGTACCCAGAGTTAAGGATATAATTCTAAATGTACTCCAGTTCATTAAGATAAGCGATAAGAAGAATTTCGGAGAGGTTCCAGCTGCAATAATAAACGATAGATTTAATTTTGGCTTTGAAGTTGTGGAAATATACAGCTAGCCTCAATATGTAATTAGGAGAGAGATCCAGAATAGGGTATTCACCTACAGGTTTGATTTAACATGATGATAGTAACAGATGTACTAATACTAGGTAGTGGTCTAGGAGCATTCCTAGCGGCATACACTTGTAAACTGAATAGGCTTAGATACCTACTCATTGATCCAGATCCTCAAGGTGGTGGATCACTAGCATACTATAAAGAGCTTGATTTTGAGTTCACAAAATATCCAATACTTCTCACTGAATATGATCTCAAGAAACTAATGGACTGCTTGGAATTGAACCTATCTATGTTAAACATTAAAAGGATAGAATTCAACAAAGAGAATGTAGTCTATGTGAAACAGGGTGATATAGTTAAGAAAATCAAAGCATTCACAGACATAGAATGTGAAAAAGTTTGGATTTATGAATGGAGTTTAAATAAACAATGGTACTATATACCTGAACTACTACAGAAGATCTCAATGGATAAGCTAGGCAAAAATATTCGAGGTATTATAGCTAATATAAGGTCGTGGAACTATAGGGATAGAATAGTGATTCTAAATAATGGATTGAAAATCCAATATCGAGTACTTGTTAATACTTGGCCTTTAGATATAGTATTGAGAAAGTTTTCTTCTAGGGATATAGAGATTGAGTGTCTACTAAAAGATACCATTGAGAGACTGAAGTCCATAGGCATATACTGTCTTGTTGCAGGTGTTTATAGAGAATGTAAACCCACATTAGTGTACCATGGTACTAAAGCATCAAAATTTCATACAGTTCTAACTATACCAGAAGATCATAAATGTCTAATGTACACGCTTACAAGTTTCTCTACAGAGT
>CAZUDD010000216.1:0-2359 GCA_964619665.1 uncultured Desulfurococcaceae archaeon
ACCTCTAGATGTGGAGTGTTGCCTCTAAGGTGCAAATCTTTAATTACCTTCTTTATAACCCTCAGATCAATATTATCGGGATCCCAGTTTTTTATTTCAAGGTTAATAATTTTGTCACCTCTAATCAACTTAATGTCGGGACTCTCGCTAACTTCTGCTCTAACTCGCCCATCTGTCACTTTTGTAGTCAATTTTGCTATAAGCTCTTTCAGGAAAATGTCAGGTAGTTTTTGAATTGTTGCTTGTAATTTGAAAAGTTCGTGGAGAACGTTTGCTTTCGCTTCTGAGCTATGCACAATAGAACACCTATCGTAATGCTCTTCCTATTAGATCTCCTAACTCACCTGAGATAAATCGACTTCTTGTGAGATTCTCAAGATTCTTAATTATTCTATCAGCCAAACATATGCTATATGGACCGCTAAGTTCAATAAATAATCTATCTCGCGCAATTTCATCAGTCCTATCTTCTAGCCTATCAAGTCTCACCCTATAATCCTGTATTATGCGCATGAAGTTTGAACTACCGATAAATTTCTGAAATAGGTTGTGTAATCTATTGACGATTTCTACATATTCATCTTCATTTATAGATTCTCTAAGAAAACCTCTTAATGATAGAATCGTTATTAGAGAAGCTAAGATGAATTTCCTATATCCTGAAATTCTCGATCTATCACCCTCAAAGAAATCAACTAATAACCTTTCTGATATTCTATGTGCCTCTCCGAATAGATTATCGATAAGATGAAGAAGTCTATGTATGCTTAAATGATTAGGTCTCCTTGAATCGAGTATTCTTGGTATAACGAACGACTTCAATATATCAATACTTCTTATTTTAAGTATGTCAAAGAGAATGCTGACAACCTCAGGGTCATATGTTAGCTTTCTCATTTGTGCATAATTGACGAAGAAGGTCCTTACGTGTTCGCTGCTAGGAATTAATGGATATGAAGGTTGCAGGCGACGCGCAATTTGATAATCACTTCGTAATCTGTCATAGAGTCCCGTGGTTGGTAGGATTATCATTGGTATTTCAGCTGAGCTCTCGAGTAACCTGAATATGTCTTCGACATATTCACGTTCGGATTTATAACCGTATTCTTCCGGACTTATCAGAGGACGTTCAAGCTCGTCAATTATAAAATACAGCCGTCCTATGTTTGAGCTTGCACTTGCATATCTCTCGTAAATGGTCCTGACTTTTTCTGAAAGCATATTTGTATCTATTTCAACCTCAATATCTTTTATCTGATCGTACATTTGGGTAATGTTTTGGAAACCTCTTGAATTCCAGTAGTTCTTTACAACCTCGGGGTATCTTAATTTAAAGCGCCTTTTACCGAGTAGATCTCGTGCAGCATTTATATACACTGGGAAGACTCCATTTGAAGGCAGGTAATCAAGAACTAGGAAATATGCAAGTGTTGTCTTCCCAAATCCATAGAAGCCGTAAACAACTATTGGGGACATCTGAAAAGTTGCTGCTTTAATGCTTACCTCTTGTGCAATTTCCTCGATTAGGGGATTTGCGGGTTTTCCAAGCTCTTTTAGTTCGTTAACACACTCGTTAAAACTAGGCAGGGCAGACACGTGATTGGTCAGTGATCTAGTACCGTATGCTAATATTTAAGTATTACTAATTTATACAATCATACTCAATCAGCTATATCTTTTATTGCATAAGCATTTTTTCTAATTTAAATAGGTAGTCAAGAACTTGATCTCTCCAATACCCTTTCCTCTTATCATATCTAAAGACCCAGCCCTTAAAGTCGCAGCCATAGATATTGTTGTACTTCTTAAACATGGGGATCCTCTTCTCATTGAACACGCCTAGTAGTATGATACGTTTATCGAATGTTTGACTAGTGATATCTAACAGTTCTACCATCAGCACTTCATCGGAGACCCTTAGGAAAATATTATTATTTCTGCTCAATTTCTTGAGAAGTCCTCCTATTGCTATTATATCATAACCTAGATTTATCAGTTCTCGTATACTATCCATATAGTCTTTTAAGCTTTGTCCTTGTGCTACGCCAACTAGTTTAAAGTGATAATTTCCTCTTTCATATATCTTCATTGCTAAACGTGCACTCTTCAGAGTTGTAGTGAGTTCTCTATAAAAGTCCAGTGTAAGACCAAGATTTACATTGATTTCATCATAATACTCGAATAGAAACTCGTAGGCTTTGATCAACAACTCTTCATCGAATCTTGTGTAAAGCTTCTTTATAATTGTTGGTGATTTGCTGTTTAGAAGACCACAGTCCGCTATTTTCTCTACATCTAAAAGGCGAATTCGCTGTCGTAATGAATCACTCAACCCTACGTTAACCATAATGCCGAAAAT
>CAZUDD010000217.1:0-2357 GCA_964619665.1 uncultured Desulfurococcaceae archaeon
AATTGAAGCTCTAGTATTCATAACTAAAGCCATAGCACTAAGGAATACCCCAGAAAAAGCATGTAGATTTCTAGATCTTGTAAGAACATTCGTAGATAATGTATTCAGAGCAACGAAAAGAGAAGAAAAGTTAGCTATAGCTAGAAAACTCCTTGAAATACGAGGAAAACTATCAAAGGATCTAGGTTGTAATAAATGCTAGTTGAAGGAACTATAGTTCAATACAAAAACATATTGTGGATTGTAAAGGGGATATACGATGGTTATAGTGATTGCGTAATAGCTACTCCTCGATACTCTATAGATAGAAAGTGCAAGATTAAAGATTTGAGAAAAGCTATGAAGATAGCAGAAAAACTCCATGCTATTGTATATCATGAAAGGATAAAGAGGAGAGTACCCTGTGTACCTTTAAATAGAATAGAGCTTATCTTAAATCCATTTGAATCTTATGCTAAGGAAATGCTCGATGATAAGGCATTACACTTTGTATCGTTAATAGAGCGATTGAGTGGTGCTAGAGTAGGTATCACAGGTAGTTATCTTGCTAAGACTATAATTAGAGATCTTACTCCAAGAGATATAGATCTAGTAATACTAGATAGCGATAATCTCCATAACAGAGTCTATCAGGTATTGAGAGTTTTGAGATTGGAGAATTTAACTAGACCCTGTACTATCAATGATATTGAGATAGACAAATCCATCGATAGAAAATCTCTTGATTATCTATTAAGAATAAGAATCATTGAGGGTCTATATAGAGATAAACCGTATAGTATTAGAGTAGTAGATATCAATGCATTGAATCGTTGGTCTAGACTTAAGGTACTTAGAAGAACTAGTTTTACAGGTAAAATAGTTATTGCCTATGCAGTAAGGCCTTACTCTATGCCATATACATACATTGTTCGCAATACTAGAACGGACAGATACATACTGTTAATGAGTCATAGAATGCGCTTTAGTGAAATACCCATAAACACTGTATTGAAACTCAAGAAGTGTTGTATTGAGTACTATGAAGAGGATATCTATGCGATTAGCCTAGATAACGAGTCGTGCAGAGTTTCTATACTTAGATAAAGACGTTAGACATAGTACATGGGCATCTCTATGCATAGCTTAAATGACATTGAGATATTTGAGTTCCTTAACTACTTTCTCAAATATTTCATTAGATAGTTCTTCTAGGCCTTTCTGTAAACCTTTTTCATCTACTTCAGATACAACTATAACTCTTGGTACTCTTAGACCTTTATAGAGTTCTCTTAGATCAGAAGGGATAAATTTTGATACTTCTTCACCATGTAATCGAAGTTTTTCAAGTAGTGATATGAATTTATTTCTCAATTTCCTGAGTATCTCCACATCTTCATACACGGTTCTACTGCTTCTATTCTTATCTTTTACAATTCTATCTATAGCTAGTTCAGGAGGTACATCGAGAAATACGAGGATGTGTGGTGGTGGTGCAAAACTATTCAATATCTCTATCCATTTCATCATAGACTCTTCATCTGCATGTTCTACAAAGACAGTTGATTGATAGACATAGGATGAGTATTTGTATCTATCAGTCACTACGATAAATCCATGGATTAACAACGATCTAATACCTTTTAGCTCACCTAAAGGTGTTGAAAATCTATGTCTATAGATGTGATAGTATCTATCTGCTGCAAAGAGTAGAGATAGTATATGGGCATCGAGATAGTCTTCTGAAAGACCTTTGTTTATCAGTGTTAAAACTATCGAACCCATGAGTGAATGCGTAGGTTCCTTAGTATATACAACTCTACCTCCTAAGAACTTCTTCAACTTCTCAACAAGAAGTCTTGATTGTGTTGTAAGACCTGCACCATCAATACCCTCTAAGGCTATTAATACACCTCGTTTTTGCACTCACTTCACCATCTAGACATAGCTTTTTAACAGCTTATAGCATGTAGGGTTCAACAATACTTAACTCCACATCAACTTATTACTACAACTGTTTAAAGGTATTTTAGACAACTGACGTGGTGTATACCATGGCTAGAGATATCAATCCCTATAAAGAGAGGATAAAGCAAATGATAGAAGATATGCTACTACTGATAGAAGGTCTTCCACCAAACTATAGGGTTAAGATAAAAAGTAGATTGATTGAGCTCTATGAAGCTGTATCTCGTAGTTAAGCTGAACCCAATGAAGTCAATAGATCTTCGAGAGCTTCTTTAACACGTCTTAACTTTTCTATTTTTGCTGTATACTCATCGAATCCAATAGCACCCTCTTTAAACATCTGTGTTAGTCTTTCAATCTCTTTCTCTATCTGACCTATCTTCAACTTCACGATTTGTGATAGTGATATC
>CAZUDD010000218.1:0-2251 GCA_964619665.1 uncultured Desulfurococcaceae archaeon
GATATTGTAGGTATACCCCTTTCATCCCAACCCCTTAGTTTATAGTACGTAGTCAGCATATCCTTGAACTTATCTAGATCTAATCTTACCCCAGCTACAGGACCTTTAGTTGGTGTTTCCTTAAACCATCTAAGTGGAGGCATATCCATATCTCTACTCCATTTACCATTGTATTCACGTATCCAGAAAGCCCTAATCAATGCATATATTCGATCTGCTACCACATACATATCGTCTAGTGATACATCTAAACCTGTTACAGCTCTAAATATCTTAACATACCATTCTAAATCTAAGCCTAATTCAATCCATGGAAGTCTACACGCAACTAAGCTCTCAAAGATTCCTCCACGAATTCTTTGAAGCTCTATTACTTTCTCGACTTTCTCTTTGGTATAGCCGTAACGATCTACCTTAATTTCCCAAGATATAACCCAAGCATCTTTATGATGTGCACCTATTGGTGATGTACCGTAAGCTAATGCCATAGCTGGTGCTGCGTGACAGTCATATGCTGTAATTTCAAGACCTTTTACATGCATAGCCCATTCACTGCTATTACCTCCAATCTTTTCAGCTGTAGCTTTCACACCTTCTGCTAATAAGTCTCCTAATCCTCTACGGTAGGCTATGTCTATGATCAGCTCCTTCACCTTTCTATAATCGCCCCACTCAATTCTTTCACTTATTAATTTCTTCTCCGAAGCTTCCATTATAAACCCAATACAGTTACCCAATGAGATAGTGTCTATTCCTAGTTCATCAGCAAGTCTATTTAATACAGCAACTTTGTTAAGACTATCGATACCAATATTTGATCCAAGCATAGCTACATTCTCGTAGTCTAGTTCAGCATAGTTCTTCTCAGCATCTATCACAACATTTCCACATGGCATATTGCAGAGCGGACAAGATCTTTGAAAGACCTTCAATGCTTCCATTGAATACCCATCAATTTTACGCCAATGATCGAATACACCCTCTCTAAAATTATATGTAGGTAGTACACCAGCATTTTGACTCCATTCTATAGTCATCATAGTACCCTGGCGAACCCAAAAGCTATAACCAGGTTTAGATCTGATCTCTTCATAGGCGCCTGCTAAGAGCTTCTTAGTCTCCTCTATATCATGAACTGGTGGTTCTAGATCACCTAGGGCTACTATTGCTTTGAGATTCTTAGAACCCATAACCGCTCCCATACCTGGTCTTCCACCAGCTCTACCTTCTTGAGAAACAACTACAGAATACTTGACGAGGTTTTCACCAGCAGGTCCAATTACAAGTATTCCTGCTTCTGGACCATAGATTTCCCTAAGCATTTTCTCGGTATCGAATGTTGATCTACCCCATAGGTTATCAGCTCTGAGTATATAGCATCTTTCGTTCTCTACATAGATATATGAGGGTTTTCTAGCTCTACCTGTAATCACGATGAAGTCAAATCCAGCTCTCCTTAACGCTATAGCAAATTTCGAACCAATATTACCATCGCCATAACCTTTTGTTAAAGGGCTCTTCGAGGCTATGACAGCCTTACCAGAGCTAGGTGCAAAACCAGTTAATGGCCCTATGGCTATTACCAATATGTTGTCTGGTGATAATGGATCTGTACCTGGTCTAAGGAAATCCCACAAAATCTTTATGGCAAAACCTCTACCTCCAATAAAATTCTTTGCATAGTCTTTAGGGTATTCCCATATCTTAGCTTCTTCACGTGATAAATCTACCCAGAGAGCTTTACCCCACCAACCCTTCAAGTTTTTTCGCCTTGATATGTATAGTACGATAAAAAGAATTAAGTTCTTCGTTGGATGCTAGATCTAGACAATGTGTTGACTATGTTAATCCTAGTAGTTTAAATAGTGAATAAGCTATTGATACTAGAGGTCCAAGAATTGATAACCTTGCTTTTCTACTTGAGGCAATGACAGTTCTCAAAATAGCTCCCACAGCATCTTTTAACGCAATCGTTTGAACAAGCAATCTCAATGACTTGAATTCCTCCTCTAATCCCTTCACAGATATCTGTAAATGCATTATAGCTCTTTCAACTCTATTTATTAGATCATCTAGTACTCGTAATGGTGAACTAGCCATATGTTCGAAGGTTCTAGCTATTATCAGAAAAGTTGTTATCGATAGCAATAGCATAGCTATTGGAAATGCTAGCACAAACGTAGGCTCTCCATATGTGAATAATAGAACTACTAGAATCACCGAGAAATGCCTTGCCAGCGCATTTATATAC
>CAZUDD010000219.1:0-2239 GCA_964619665.1 uncultured Desulfurococcaceae archaeon
AAATCGTAGTTAGCAAAAGGATAGTATATATCTAGATCTCTTGGTACTAAAAGCATAGGTTCTGAAAGAACATAGGTATACACATAGTCTTTAAGACCATACCTATGTATTTTGGATTCTACAAGTATATGTGTTGCCGATATTCTATAGGGTTTTATGGATGTACATGGAAGTATCAAAGCTATATCACGTTTAGGAGGTACAAATATTTTCTCAAGAAATCTATACCATAGTTTTACATGTGGATGATTAAGGATGTCTACACCTCTAAGTACTATTTTTCCAGGTTTGATAGATAGTACCTCATCTGCTTCTCTACCAAGTTCTCTATACAGAAAGTCTATGTATTGTTTAACAACATCTACTTTAGTCAAGTTTACAACCTCTATTCAATAGCTACATAACACTATAGTATTACAGTGTTTTGCTTAGATTAGAGGTGTTGTGATGATACGCGAAATAAGCTTTGTTGTTGGTTATCTCGATACTAACTGCTACATAGTATACGATGATGTAACGAAGAAGGCTATTATTATAGATCCTGGTGGAGATAGTGATAGAATTCTTGAATGGATTAATAGACTAGGACTTAAAGTCATAGCAATTCTAGCAACTCATGGTCACTTCGATCATGTATTAGCTGTTGATGAAATCAGAAATGCACTGGGATGTGAGTTCTATATGAATAGGAGTGATGAGGAGATCATGCATATAAGCTTTAAATGGTTAGAACAGCTATTCAATATAAAACCACCTAAACCTCCATCTATAGACCATGACCTAGCTGAAGAAACTCAACTCCTACTTTCAAAAAATTATAGACTTAGAATACTCAGTACACCAGGTCATAGTCCTGGTTCTGTATGTATATACATTGAAAATGCTGGAATACTGTTTACAGGCGATACACTTTTTGCTGGTACTGTTGGTAGAACAGATTTGCCAGGATCTTCGTATAGAGATCTTATGAAGAGTATTGCTAAGATATACCGTTTAATACCTAGGAATACCTATGTATATCCAGGTCATGGACCTAGAACAAGCTTAGAGGTTGAGTACAGAATAAATCCTTTTGTTGAAGAGGCTCTAAAGAATGTCTGAGATAAAACCTGTAACAATGGTTGATGTATCGCATAAACAAGAAGTTTATAGGGAAGCAAGTGCTGTTGGCTGTATAAGTCTTAGACATGAAACTATTGAGAGAATTAAAAAAGGTCTTGTAGAGAAAGGAGATGTATTCACAGTGACTAGTACTGTTGCTATACTTGGTGTTAAGAAAACTCCAGAACTACTACCATTCTGTCACCCTATAAGGATAGATAATATAGATGTATCGATATCTATAGAAGATAATCGTGTCTGTGTTTCAGTAACTGTCAAGACTAGAGAAAGAACAGGAGTTGAAATGGAAGCACTTACAGGTGTTGCATTAGCACTACTCAATATATGGGATATGGTGAAGAAATACGAAAAAGATGAACAGGGTCAATACCCCTACACAGAAATAAACAGTATACGTGTTGTTAGAAAGACTAAGAGTACAACTTCTTAACACCTATAGAGAGAAGGTATTTATATACAGCATCAGCTGCAATAGCTCCTTCAGCAGCTGCAGTCACAATCTGATCAAATCTATACTTGTGAGGTCCACCAGCAGCTTCACCAACAACATAGATACCAGGTAGATTTGTACTCATATCAGGATTGACTTTTGCATAGCCTTGTTCATCTACTTCAATACCTATTTTTTCAAAGAAATCTCTTGGAGGTTCACTACCAATCTCTATGAAGACTCCATCGACTTGAAGTACCTTTAGTTCTCCGCTCTTCACATTCTCTAACACTATCTCTTTAACCTTAGTATCTCCACGAATTTCTTTAACGATGTGATTGAGTACAAACTCAATATTTGGATTCTTCTTAGCTAGCTCAACATAGTGTGGAAAAGCTCTAAAAGATTCTCTCCTATGTATCAAGTATACCTTACGTGTTATAGACGATAAGAAGAGGGCTGATGTTAGAGCAGAGTTACCACCACCAACTACAGCAACAACTCTACCTCTATATAGAGGTCCATCGCATACGGCACAATAGGAAACACCTTTACCAAGAAATTCTTTTTCACCGGGTACACCAAGAACTCTTTTTCTAGATCCTATAGCTAAGATGATAGCATACGATTCAAAGGTATTGCCAGTTATAGTAGATAAACACCACCTATCGCCACACCTCTTTACAT
>CAZUDD010000220.1:0-2238 GCA_964619665.1 uncultured Desulfurococcaceae archaeon
GTACTAAAACTAGTTGAGTATATAGCTCGAATGAGGAGTGGTGGAGGAACCGATATCTCTAAAGCCATAATAGCGGCTTGTACTGACATAGTTAAGCATAGATTTAGAGAACTAAGTGATATCGTGATAATTACCGATGGTGAAGATAGAATAGCTAAAAGTCTAGTCAAAAGATATCTAGCTCAAGCTTCAGCTAAACTCATATCAGTTATGATTATGGGAGACAACCCCGATCTCAAATCTATAAGTGATAAATACCTAAGAGTCGTTAAGTTAAGTGAAAAAGAAATTCTATCCGTTATAGAGGCCTAGAACATAATTAGCTTAATAACCTTTGTGTAGAGACTATGTAGTGAACCCGTGTGACGAGCCCGAATGGGCTTGGATGAACACGGGTGGACCCCCTTAGGCCTCACTTTATATTCATATAGTCTATGCTTTGATGTGATGAAGAAGAGCTGATCTGAAAAGTGATGACCGTTCTCCTTACTGAGAGCGTAGCTATATTATTCTCTGAATCTCGATGTATTGTTTAGGTCTTCTAAGACCATAGGTTAGTAAGACTATATCACCTAGCTTGAGTATGCCTCTATCTTTGAGAATATTGAATACTTTCTCTAGGCCAAGACGATATTCTTCCTCTTCCTGTTTTGCATATTCAGCTTCTGTAATCCATATCGGTGTTATACCCCATAGTATTGATAGTTTTCTAAGAACTTTCAGATCCTTTGAACCAGCATATACTGGAACTAGTGGTCTTAGTGTTGACATGTTTTGAGCTGTTGAACCTCTCATAGTGTAGATAGCTATTTTACCTTCTAAATCTTCAGCTAACTCAATAACGCCTTTAGCAAATCTCAACTTAAGATCTTCTAGTGTTCTATTTCTAGCAATAGATATGAATCTAGGTTGTAATTTCTGAATTTTTGAGCATACAAAGCTTAGTATTCTTTTCAACCACTTGATTGTTTCAATGGGGTATTGCCCAATAGAGGTTTCTCCTGTCAACATAACAGCATCAACACCTTCTTCAACAGCTGTTCCTATATCAACAACTTCAGCTCTTGTTGGTACTGGATTGTTAATCATTGATTCTAGGAGTTGTGTTGCAACAATTACTGGTTTACCTTTTTGAAGCGCTTTCTCTATTATAAGTCTCTGGTAATAGTGTATCTCTTCTAGACCTAGATGCATACCTAGATCTCCACGTGCAACAAGAAGTGCATCAGCACAAGAAGCTATTTCATCTAGATTCTCTATGGCTTTTCTAGTCTCTATCTTAGCTATAATACCTACGCGCTTAGCTTCATCAACATCTCTATTTAGAGACTTTAGTTTTTCAGATAGTTCATACCTCAAAATCTCTATATCACTACAAGATCTAACATAGCTCAGACCAATGTAATCTATATCATCAACATTTTGAGCTATGAATTCAAGACCTTTAAAATCTTCTTCACTTAGCGTAGGTAGATCTACCTCCTTATCTTTAACAACAATAACTTTTCTCGATGTGATAGAGCCTTTCGTTAAAGCAATAGCTTTAAATCTATCAACATCTACATCTACAACTCTAAGTCTAACCTTACCATCATCCATGAGAATAACGTCTCCTCTATCAATAACTGAGAAAAGCTCTTTACGAGGTACAGGAATAATATTCTCTTCTCTGGATTCATGTGCAAATACAAAGGTAATCTCCTTATTCACATCTAGCTCTATAGGTTTCGATACAAAGCCTACTCTTATTGAAGGACCAACAAGATCACATATGAGAGCTAAAGGTTTTCCAAATTCTTTCTCAGCTTTTCTAACGATATCGAGGAGTGATTTCCATTCCTCGATAGTTCCATGAGCTAGATTTATACGAAAACCATCAACACCCTGTTTAACCATCTCAAATACGGTCTTTTCATCTCTTGTTGAGGGTCCTAGAGAGGCAATGATCTTTACAAACATACTCTATCACTAAGACATACTGATAAACCAATGGTTTTAAACTATCAATATCCTAACAACACTTTAAAAACTTCTGAAGAATATTGGGCTGACAAATGAGAATCTCACTGTTCTTCAAGGGACTTTCAGGAGCTGTGAATGCTGTGATAATGGCTCTACTCATATCATCGTTTATAGTCATCTATATGAATACCCTAAATACCATTGAATGGAGATTCAATGAGATAAAAACTGAGATAGAGTTCAACTCACTTAAAGCTAAAGAGCTGATCTCTATAG
>CAZUDD010000221.1:0-2234 GCA_964619665.1 uncultured Desulfurococcaceae archaeon
CCTATGAGGTCTTCGCGTAGAGATCCTGTGAATAGACATGAACCTATAATGCTCAAGTTGTCGAGATCTAAACAAACTTGTTTAGCGTTTGTAAAGAATCTTTGATAGTTTTGTTTTCTAAGCCATCTTCTATCACTACGATTGCGCTCTCTAACTATAGAAGGTCTAGGAACACAGTACACCTTTACATCACTACCCCGAAGCATATTCCTAAATCTCTCACATAGTGTATTATCGAGTACAAGTACATGTGAAGCAGATACACATCTGATTATATCTAGCTTCAACTCTAAAGCTAAATATCCATGAACCCAGCCATCAGTGTTAACCACAACTACATCCGCGCCATGATCTCTAGCGTATGAGTACAATTTACTGATACCGTCGATTAATCTATGCATGGCTGTACTGATCGTAGGTGTTATAAAGCCTACAAAGAATAGCTTATCATATCTTAGATCTCTTAACCACAGAATCTTTTGATCCATGAATTTCATCGAAATAAATCCTGGAGGAGCTAAGTCACCCTGACCCACATCACCATCAATCAATGCAACTTTCAAACCATAGTTCAATGCTACATTAGATATCATGGTAGATAGCGAAGTTTTACCACTATCAACAGGTCCTATTACAACGATACTAGGCTTTTTATGCTTAAGAATTTCATCAATAATTTTCTCCCATTCATCGATAACCTCTTCTCCTGGTGATGGCTCTTCTATAGAACCACCTTCTCCAAGTACTATTGTTACCTCACTATCTTCAAGAGCTTTTACAGCATAACTTCTAAATCTATGGATTAACACTCTTGACCCTTGGCTGTACGTTATACCCAGAATCCTGATAGATCCCTTCTCTACATAGATATTTGCAGGCCCTAACACTCTTACAATCTTATCCTTCTCTATAGATATTCTTGCTGGTAGTGAAGACATAAATATCTAGACCTCATGTCTACGACCTTAATCTACCGTTTACTCCTATAGATAAGCATTATAAGGTTATGACTAGTTAGCTACTTCTCCTTAACGCAATATTTATTGCTGCTATCTCATCATCTTCTAGTTTTCTCTTTGAGCGAAGAAATGATGTATTGCGAGAACTACCTGATTCTGGAACTAACTCTATAATAGCTTTCTCTCCATACACCTTCACAATCCTTTCTATCAGTAGTTCATACTCTCTTTCATCTTTTCTAGGAAGACCTAGCCTTATTGTATATCGATTAGCTCTTATGCATTCTAAGAACATATCAAGAATTTCGAGAGCTTTCACCCAGTTATGAACATTCTCAACATAGACAACTTTATCTTTAGCAATTACAGCAATCCCAATATGTTTACCAAAATCAATTCCTATTATGAGTTCCTCAATAGGACCTTCAATGTCTTGAACTATCATTAAGAGCTCAATTGGTGTACATCTTGAATTTTCGTCTACAAAAACAATTCTGCCATTAACGTTGATACCGGTTCTACTCAAGAACTCTAGGCCATCACGATCAACTACAACAATACCATCTATTCTATTCATGTCTTCGTAAAGACCTTTTACTTCAAATCCATTACTTTTTAAAAAGTCAATTATTTTTAATGCAAATCTAGGATTAAAGATCCCTATGTAGATATGTTTTCGTTGAAGGCATACATCTATAGCTCTTCACCACGATATAATCCGTTAATTTACGAGCCTTTCATCATTAGTTCAGGTCCCGGATTCCTCTTCATCTACATAAAAATTTTGACAACTAATTTATAAGGTGTTACAAGAATTGTTTTAGGTCACAGACTATGTTAACTAGGTATAGACATTTGTTCAAGATACTAGTGGATACCCCGGTAAAGTTCTTATCGAGAATAGGTGTTGAACCCAATACCTTAACGATTCTAGGTCTTGTAATTGCTTTTCTAGGAATATTTACAGCTACGTATTGTCCTTTTGCAACTCTACTCATTATAGCCATATCTGCATACATAGATGTTCTTGATGGATCTCTAGCTAGGTATTGTGGAAAAACTACAAAGTTTGGTGCTGTTCTAGATTCTACATGCGATAGAATTGCAGATGCTGTATACTTAACCATAACGTATATTCTTGGACTAAATGTCTTCATAGTAATAGCCCTTATAGTAGCATCATATACAATAAGTTATCTAAGAGCTTTAGGCGAAGGAAAAGGTCTAAAAATGGAGGGTATAGGAGTTATTGAAAGAGCAGAACGAATACTATTC
>CAZUDD010000222.1:0-2204 GCA_964619665.1 uncultured Desulfurococcaceae archaeon
GAGATACAGCTAAAAAGTCTATTCAATACAATGCCTGTATATCACAACACAGAATTGATCATATCTATCAACTATTTAATGTGGGTTAATGCTATATATGTGGGACCCACATACATAGATAATGTGGGAGAATGGTTATAGAGGTCAGAATGGATGAAAGAGGTAGAATCACGATACCTCGAGAGATTAGAGAACGTCTTGGTCTTAAACCAGGAGAAAAACTTTTGATTAGAGTAGAAGGTGATGTCATTGTCATAACAAGAGCTAGTAATCCTTTTAAAGTAATTGAGGATATTCTAGGAGATCTCTCATTCGATAGAAGTCTTAGGTATATAGCTGAAAAACAAGCTTTTAAAGAGTTGAGTAAGGAGTAAGCTAATGACTAAACGTATTCTTGTTGAAACAGGGTTTCTCTTAGCTCTTAATCCCAGAGATAGACATCATGATTGGGCACTACAACTCCTTAATCAAGCTAAGAGAAACAATGTATATCTATTTATTTCAGCACCAGCATTACTTGAACTAACACTTATTCTTAGAGCTCGAGGAGTAGATGATGAGAAAATAGGTATTCTCTTAGAGTCGATAGATACTGCAATACGTCTATATACAAGACCACGTTATGTAGGAATAACGCTAGAATCAGCAATCCTTGCAGCAAAACTACGTTGTAAATATCCTGAACTCACGTTCTTTGATTCATATCATGCAGCTTTAGCGATAATTAATGGATTAGAGTATGGCGATCTAGATCCTCTTGTTAGAGAAGTGGTATTGAGAGAACACAGGTCGTAGCATCCATCAGCTTGTTAACTATGTAGAATTTAGAGCTTGAAGAAAGTTGTTTCTTAGGCTATTTCATGTTGGGTGGAATAGCTATAGCTGGTACTATAGCTAGTGCTGATGCATGTTCTTTTTCAAGTCTATCCATGATATTCTTTGCAAGGTTAAGCATATCGATGTATACAAGAAATGTTCTTCCTTCACTAGATCTTATTCTCCAATACCTATTAACATCTCTAGATATCTTTTCTCTTCTATTCTTGATAATCTCCTCTATAACCTTGGTTTCACCATGTTTTACAGCTTCGATAGCCTTGATAGCTTCCTCTATACACTGTTCATAAAAGTCTAAGATTGTATAGTCAGCAATTCTCATATGGAGTTTCCAGCTCTGAACATCCATCTCCTTTGAAACTCTAACTATCTCTACGCCAAGACTTTCAACAACGTTAAGAAACCTATTTCCAATAACCATGAGTGGTGATATATAGGTAGACGCAAGTGTCATAGCCTCAGCAAGTACCAAATCTATGTTCAAGGTCTTTGATATCATATCTACAAATCTGAGTATTTGAGGAACAGGATAAACAAGTTCACGAAGAGGTTTTCCACTAAGAAACCTCTCTAATTTGAAACGAAACCTCTCTAGCATTTGTGGACCGACGCCTAGATCACGGTAACGAAATCTAGAGGCTAGTCAACGAATAGAATCCTCGACACCATCTTCATTAAGATCAGCAACAATGACTCCACGAAGATTTTTCACTATAGCTGCATACCTAGCAAAATCAACGTAGCTCAAGATAAACACCAGCGAATACTTATACAATAACTGCGTAAAGACCACAACACTCATACACCACATAGAGAAAATATTGTTGTGTCTATAGCTGTAGCTAAGAGGCTTGGGCTATGGCTACCTAGAGAAACCATTGATTTTACATCTCTTGAAACTGATGGAAGTGAAGTCATCACACCTTACTATACAGGCTGTGCTATGTTAGAGAATAAAAGAGTAGGTCTATAACCGTAAACACAATTGTGAATCCACACGTTGATGAGGTTATCATGAGCGATTACGTAGCTAGCGAACTAAGGATAGTCTTGTTCAACATTAAGAAGGGTCTATGGAGATTAACTGATGATGCACTAGATAGAGTTAGGCATAGCGTTGAAAAGGAGATCTGGTGACAACTCTATGCTTCAACATAGCGGAATTGACTCTATAGACTTCTCAACATTATCTCAAAGCATTGGAGATCGCAATCCTGCGAACCCTTAAAAGCTTTTCCCTTGTTTAGTTCTCCATAGATTATTGCTGTACTCATAGCTTCAATACCTAGTGTTCTTCGTGGTGCTGAGTGTGCTTGAAGACATACTGAGAAATGCTAGGACTTAGTTGAACATCTATTGCTTAGAGA
>CAZUDD010000223.1:0-2200 GCA_964619665.1 uncultured Desulfurococcaceae archaeon
CTCTACTCTTTAACTTTTTTCAGCTTCTTTAATACTATGATCTTCTTATCAACGCTATCTAAAGTAGTATCTGAACAATCAGTTATACCATTTATACATTTACCATCAGCATTACTAGGGATTCTCTTTGTGATTGAGGCTAATATAGTCACAGCTATGTCCCATGGAGATACAGTTTTCGGTATATATCGTGTATTAACACTATCTGAAATAGGTATTAGAATACCGTATGGATAATGGTTTCTCTCTAAAACATCGG
The DNA here is from genome assembly GCA_964619665.1 of uncultured Desulfurococcaceae archaeon. Taxonomy (GTDB): domain Archaea; phylum Thermoproteota; class Thermoprotei_A; order Sulfolobales; family Ignisphaeraceae; genus CAZUDD01. The sequence goes on from CAZUDD010000223.1 coordinate 260, forward strand.
TATACGGAGTGTAGACTAGATCACGATAAATACCTATATCTCTAGGTAGTTTCCTAAAATCGACTATGAGATCAGGTAACTCATCGACATAGGAACCCCAGAAAACTGTGTTTAGCATGACTGGTATACCGTGAGATCTATATACATCGACAAGCTCTATCTTTTTCTTCATTAGTTGTTTCGATAAGTATAAACCGATACATTCTTCAGCTACAAAAACAGACTTAACTTCAATTCTACCCCTAACTACCCTAGCTATTGAGGACAACAATAGTTTTCTCGCTATAGCACTACTCAAAGCAATTCTCTTATAGTACCTACTGTTAACGATACTCTCAATAGATCTCTTTAAAGATACAACACTTTTCGTTGATATGGATATATCTAGAAACTCAAACATTAAAGGATAATAGATATTCAAAGCCTTTCTATACGTATGAAAATCGTGATCAGAGACAATATACACATCACAATCCCTATCTACATTCTCAACAATTCTCTCAATAAAACTATCTATTACTTGTAACAACATAGAAAAACCTGTATAGCACTCTACATCAGTTTTAGCCATTATATGCTGTATCCAATCAGTTTCAGATACTAGAATTGCAAAGAAGTTAGTTTTAACTTCTTAAACAAGTTCAATGCTTCTTCAAGTCTCAACATAGTATTTCTAGCTAGTTTATCTAGATATTCACTAACTCTATTCTTAACCAAGTACTCCTTCCATCTATACTCATACTCCATAAAACGAAAAGCAATAACAGTTCTCAATCTATTGATAAAGAGTTCTTTGGGGTAGAACTGTATTGATGGTGAATCCCAACCACTTATCAAAACAACCTTATCGCGAAGATACATAGCCTCTACAGGATATGTCAATGGATAGTTTATAACTAGGCTCTTCATACCATAGAAAGCGAGTGTCTCCCAAATCCTAGGATACTTAACATCACATGCATTAGCAACTCTAACCCTAAAACCATTGCTAGATCTAGAAACTCTTGTAAAACCCATAACACTGTGTTTACCAGGATTAACACCAGTAACCATCGAAGTCCATATAGGAGGTGTATAGGGAGGAACAGTATCTACATAAACAATGGGGTACTCTCTAACAATCCTCTTTAGGTAGGGCATATACTTTAAGAAGATCTTCATAGCATCAAGACCAACACCATCAAGACCTATAAACACAACACATCTTCTATTCAATCTATTCACCTACTGCATACACAACCACTAGTTAAACACTTAAATAACTACGGTAATCTATACCCAGACCTCAACACTATTCAAAACTAGTTATCTAGAGATGGATAAAACAATGAAGACTCTGTGCTTTATGGGACCTGATGGTGCTGGTAAAACATCTCTATCAAGACTATACACATACTATCTCTATCTAAATGGAGTCAATGTGAAGAGGGTTTGATTTAGAGGAACACATCTATTCGCATCAGTACTAGCTAGACTACTATCAAGATTCAGGGTGTTCAGGGGTAGCTGTAATCCATACTACGGTATATGTATACCTAGAAAACTTCGTAGATTATGGATATGGATAGAACTCGTATCGTATATAATCGTATTTGTATTGAAAATGTATGTTATTCCAAAGATTTTTAGGTATAGTGTTGTTGCTGAAAGAAATCCAATTGATTTTCTTATCTGGTTAGTGATAACTCTTAGATCTAGTGATATTGTTAAAAGCTATGTTCTACCGATAGTAATTGTCTTAGCAATACATAGCTGTAGAAATATCTATATCAGAGCAGATCTAGATGTTTTGAAAACTAGAAGAAAATATGAAGATTATCTACTCGAACAACAGCTCAAAATATACGATAGAATATCGCAGATACTATCAATACCATTCATAGATACAACACATAGAAAACCAATTGATAGTTTTAAAGAGCTTCTTCAACTACTCTATAG
>CAZUDD010000224.1:0-2185 GCA_964619665.1 uncultured Desulfurococcaceae archaeon
TCTTAAAAGAGCTTCTGTGAGTGATTATACTCTGAGGTCTGTATCATCTGAAGGATTATCGAGATAAAAGTATATGGAATCAACTTTCGTTGGCAAGATTTAAGGTCGTGGTAATCGTGTCTCCATTGAGTATCCAATGAAGCAAACAGTGTTATGATGTCGAGTGTTGACTCTCCAAATGATATCTCTGAGGTTTATTCACTGAATTTATGGAGGAACCAATGATAGTGAATGGATTGCTTCTGGTGTAGATCTATTACCATGATAAAATGCGATAATTTGCCTTCTCTTCCATGATTTATTTGAATATTTGAGAAAGTTTGAAAATGTACCAAGACATAGCTCTTAGTAAGATATAGAGATACATCGAGAAGAATTACTCTTTTATCAATCGGATGAGGCTAAATACGTTGTTGAGCTTTACTACGAATTTCAGCAACATATAGATAAAATTAAGTGAGATCCTTAACATAGCGATTGATATTAGCATAGACTAGTATAGACTAGTGTTGTGTGAGGGGCACCAAGTTGGAGCTTGGTAAAACCGGAGAGAAGTTTATGAGAATATGAAGTCGATTATTGGTTTGAATTTCTCGTAAACTCTATTCATAGTTTTTTCTGATAGAATAGCTGATGCTATTTCCTTTACATCTCTCTTACTTAGAATTCTCGTTTTAGTATAAACTATGTAAGATGACATTATCAGCAGTGTACCCAGTAACCAGTGAAGATTTGAACTCCATGAAATAGCTCCAAAGATAACAGGGATAACAATAATCAACCCTATCCTCTTTAAACTGAGATGAAAGCCCATGGTATGTGCTACATAGAGCGAGTATACAAATCCAGTAAAAGCTCCTATGGTGTAAGCCATTGCAGCACCTAATCCACCATAGATAGGAGTTAACACATAGTAGAGAATTATTCTCGGTACATTCTGTATTAAACCTATGAAAAGCACTTGTCTATACCAGCCATATGCATAAACCAAGCTATAAATACACGATGTTATAGCTAGCGGGACTACACCCAAGAGCAAGATGATGAGTGTTGGTGAGGCTATGGTGTACTCCTTGCCTAAGAGACTAAGGGGTAGCCATGGATATACAGATATTAGTACCGCTATTGGCATCATTAGTGTAAGGCTTATCCTAAGAACTCTAGCCGCAGCTCTTTTTCTCCCATCACTCATACCTGATAAAACTGGAAGAAGCAGACCAAGCATACTCACTGCAATCATAAGAACAACATTAGCTATAGTGAATGATACATAGTAATACCCAGTTTCTACTGCTGTTGAAGTACCAAAAACAGCAAGTACACCAAGCCATTGACCAGTAAGAACAATAACACTTGGTAACCAGCTAGCAATGCCAGCTCTAATTACCTCTAAAAGGAGATTCAAAGAAAAGACTATCCTAAAACCTATAAGACGAAGCACATAATATAAACCAATCACTAGAAAAGCCAGACTAACACATACATAACCAAGAACTGCACCAATCCAACCCCAACCATAGAGAACAAGAGCTATACCAATACCAAGCTTTAACGTATTACCTAAGAGAGCACATAGAAACAACACATTAGTTTTGAGAAACGACAAAAGAAAAGAATTTATGATTGATGTAAACCCCAACATCACTATAATACTTGCTACACGAAGCATCTCTGGAGATATGTTCCCTAAGCTCCAACCAGTATAGCTCAACAAAAACAAGATAGTACTAGCCGATAAATACACGAATAACATGAATGACAAGGTAGTGTAGAAATACTTGATGAGTCCTTCTCTATCGTTCATACCTATAGATCTACCAAGAAATCTTTGAACACCAATAGGAACACCTAGGTTGAGAAAACCACTAATTATCGAGGCAAAGCCTATAACAGCAGAAGTTATACCAAGAACTTCAGAACCACCTATAGCTGAGATAATCATCCAGTAGATAAAACCCATAAAGTTATTGATTAGTGTAGAGCCATAAAGCCAAAAACCACCCCTAACAACATCCTTAACTCTACTAACCTTCTCTATCAACCTAAGAGCCTCACCTACACAAAACATTAGGGTCTACTATATTAAAGTATTAGAAAAATAATTCAGGAATTCAACAATGGTGTAACATCCACCTTAGAGAGGTTATGACACTCAAGGAAACACAAAGATATGTCGAAAACAGAA
>CAZUDD010000225.1:0-2158 GCA_964619665.1 uncultured Desulfurococcaceae archaeon
CGTTACCATTACGCATATATGGTTTATCGCCATAGACATGGATAAATAGCGGCAACTAGTTCAACTAGTACATATTGTAAATCTTAACCACAACCTCTTTTTGCCAATCTCTAGCTTCTGTTTCAAGCAGAGTACCATTCTTGATAAGAATTAGTGAACACCACATCAACAGATCATAGGTATTTATAAGGTCATAGACAACCTTCAAATGTATTCTAAACCAACAACGCAGGAAATTCTCTAAATTCGACCATACAAAACTCACTGAGGTTTGTATATCAATGCTTGTAACTAAAAGGATTATCTCTAACATGGTAATTGTTAATTCCTTATTGTCGATTTTTTTAACCGAGTTCCGCGTATTGAGAATCCCGGTGCATAGGATGACTGGGTATGGAATCATCACTTTCTTACCCAAGAGAATACAGAGATGCTTGGGTATCATGCTTTTAGCGACATTGTTCGTCACCGTATCTATCAACATTTATCCAACTGAAGCTGAACTATTCAGCGAAGATAATGTAACGTTCTTCTGGGAGGGAAGAGGTGTAACCGTATCTTTCCCTTCTATTGTATTAGATGATTGGAGTTGGGGTCCCATATCATATCGTCATTGGCTCGAGTGTAAAGCAAGGTTAAAGGTCAATAGTATCACTTATCTTGACTGTTTAGTATACAGTGGAAAACGAGGAGCAACGCCAAATGTAATAGACTTTAAGGTTAGAGCTTCAGCAGCTATCTGCAAAGAATATGTGAAGATATGTATCTTTGGTCATTGTTGGACCCGAAACCTAGGTGCACACAAAATAAAGCCGTATCGAGTAAGCGTTGATTTGTGGATAGCATTAAAAGAGGGCAAGAAAATACCACCACTAGCCGAAGTATACGATGTCAGACCTTATGGATATGTTTATGGGCCAGTTAGTGGTATGTATGAGTATAGCGTATCAGTAGGAGCAGGAGGTTCTGTGAGTCAATCACTCCCAGGTGGTAGAACCGTAACGATTGAATGTTCGTTTGAAGTAAAGTTTGGTCAGAGAGAATACAAGAGATTAATTGCTATTTTTGATATCGATGACAGGCTCGTAGGGCTTCAACGAGAAGGTAGTGACATAAACATCTATCCGGGAATAGTATTCCTATGGGATAGATACGTAACCGGGATGGGCTCAATAGATATAGAGATTCTAAGACTTCCCTTCGATGACTTCGTATCGAATTTCCAAGCAATCATAGTGACTCGAAATGAAATAGCCTCTAGATATTCAAGCAACGTATTCTACTTAGTACCTATTGTGGCAGCAACGTATTACAGTGAAGTTGGTGGTAAAGGAGTTGAGTTCGGCGTACAGATAGCTTTTATTCTGGGTGATGATGCTGAAGTTAAAGGAGCTGATGCACCAAACATACTATTGGTAAGAGTGAAGAGTGCTAACCTCGAGTCTTAAGTGAGGCATAATAGTGCTGTGGTGGGCTTATGCTCTCATTCAAACTTTTTAAGAGTGAAATGCTTGCATTTCTCCTCATCACAATACTGATTCTATCCATAGCTATTTCGTTTCGCATTTCACTAGCTATAGCTCCTAAAATCTATACAGCTTTTCGGCATCCTCAGATGCTTCATTATATCACCTCCATAAAGAGAGAATTATCTCCATATAAGTCAATAGCCTTTGTAGTTATTGGTGGTTCACCCATAATCCCTTCAAAGGTATTCATAGATAGACACCCAGATAAGATCAAGTTCTTTGAGCTTCTACATCGTTATTGCTATGCTGAGAAGAAATGTCGTTACGATATACTTATCCATGTAATATGTCCTGGTATCCAAATAAAAGAATTGCGAAGGTTATACGAGGTATTAATAGTATCCGAGAGCTCTGTAATCACCTCTATTCTACGTATTATCAGCTGTAGAGGTGATATCTGTGTATATGCTGACGACATTACCTATAGTGAAACACCATACTATCGTTATTGCCTTAAATATATAGGCAGTTGTACCTGTAATAGAAGTATGTGTACACTTAGCTTTGTTGAAGCTTCAAGTGGAAATCGCTTACTCAACATCTCCTTTAGTAGCATCTACACCATTATCATGAGTAATAGTGTTGAAGGTCAGATACTTAAAAACCTTATTCCTTCAGATTACTTTACC
>CAZUDD010000226.1:0-2156 GCA_964619665.1 uncultured Desulfurococcaceae archaeon
ACTTGTGGAACTGTGAATATCTTGATGTTATAGAGTAGACATTGAAGCGATGCTAAGAAGGCTGCTGTATCAAAGATAGCTACAGTTTCATCTCTATTACAAACTATATCTAATTCTTGCAAGTGTTGATACCCTTGAAAACCTTATTATCTTTGCAGGAAAAGGCGATTTTTCCACTACCACTATGTCTTCGGGTCTTACAACTTCTACTGACTGACCATCAACAACAACAGCACCAGGACCACTACCATGCGCAACCCTGACATATATTCTCTTATTGGGTGCTAGTACAACAGGTTTTGCATAGAATTGCAGTGGTGCAAGCGGTGTAACAACAATACCTTCAAGTTCACAATCAACTATAGGTCCTCCAGCTGCCAATGAGTAAGCAGTAGATCCTAGAGGTGTAGCCACTATAACTCCATCACCATCAACTGCATACAGTTCCTCTTCATCTACTTCGATAGTTAATCTAATTATCTTGGTCTTTGTTGGACCCCAACTCTGAATAACTATTTCGTTTAATGCTTGAGGTAGCTCAAGATCTGAACCCATATCTCTGTGTATAGATGCTCTTAATCTCATGTAGTTCACTATGTGGTACCTACCCTCAGCTAAATCCTTTAGTCTTTGTTTAGCTTCGAATGGAGGTACATCGAGTAGAAAGCCTCTTCTACCCATTCTAATAGTCATTATGGGTATTATCCTGTCATTCATTTTATGTAGAGCTCTTAGAAGTGTACCATCACCACCTATAACAACAACAACATCGATATCATCAACACCAAGATTAAAACACTTATTCCACTGAATATCTTCACAGATCTCAGATTCTACAAATACATTGAATCCAAGCTCTTTCTCACTATACTCTATAAGTTCTTTAGTCAAGTCGTATGCCTTAGGACTACCACGTTTAGCAACAAAACCAACTCTCATTCCTTTAAACACCCAGTGTGTACACCAGTATAGACTAGGTGTTTTGAGCTAGGTATAGAGTTTATGGAGTTGAAGAAAACTACCATTAACACTAAATGTCGTGAATATAGCTTACCCCACAAATGTATTGTTCTCCTAGTAATTCCTAGGTACACTAAGGAGATTGTAGAGATGTTGAAGCATAGTATGCTCTTCAACGATAGTTATAGAGTTGAGAAGTATCACGGAATACGTAATCTCACAGCTATACCTATAGAGAAAGACTCTGTACATATTGTGAAAGAGTTCATCAGGAATAACCCAAGTATCTATATAGATCTAGTTGAAGTGATTTGTAAACCCAGGAAAATCCATGGTATGACATTTAAAGATCTTCTCAAAGATATACTACCTGAAGATATACTGGCTAGAATTCCAAGTTCATTCTATATCGTGGGAGATATAGCATTGATATCCATAGATGATGATATTGCTGATAGGTACGGAGAGCTCATAGCAAAAGCCATTATGTGTTTACATCCATCAATTAGAGCTGTATATGCAAAACATCAAACAGTAGGTATTGAGAGAACAAGACTCGTTAAATTTCTTGGTGGAGATAGAAAAACAACTACTCTCTATAAAGAACATGGATTAAAGATGCTTGTAGATATCGAGAAAGTCTATATAAATCCAGCTCTATCTACAGAACACAAACTAGTATCAGACTATATAGAGAGGAACCAGTTAATACTAGATCTCTTTACAGGTATAGGTCCATTTGTACTCCATGCAGCTCGTAAAGACTATGTCTATGCAATAGCTTGTGATATAAATCTCGAAGCATTGAAACTTCTTATAAAGAACATATCTCTCAATAAAATCAAAGGGTTGATAGATGTTATAGCTACAGACTCTTTCCGTATGGTAGATGGTCTTAGGAGAGATTGTTTTGATCACATCATAGCTAATTTACCCCATAGAGCATTAGAGCTACTATGTAAAATGATTGAGATGGTTGTGTCTGGTGGGTACATACATATCTATTCCATAGCAAAGTCGGAACAAGAAGTCCTTGACAATATTCACAGAAAAACATTGACATGTAGAGATAAGTATAGAGATCTTCAAGTAGTAGAGGTTAGAAAAGTTCTTGATTATGCTCCTAGAAAATATGTGTATAGAGCAACACTACGTATCTTCAAATAGTCTTTATAGGTTTAGCTATGTAGATAGAG
>CAZUDD010000227.1:0-2152 GCA_964619665.1 uncultured Desulfurococcaceae archaeon
AGATAGTCTTCTTCAAAGTAATTTTTGATCTACTTTTCTTGGTGTTGTAGGTGTTGCCATTGGGGAAAGAGTTCTTCATAGCTAAAGCAAGAGAGTTTGCTATTAAGGCTAGAAGGTATGAACAGCTTGGAAGATACCCTGAAGCTGCGGACATGTATAGAAAAGCTAGTGAACTTCTAAAAACAGTAGCTTCACGGTTTAGTAATGATCCTTTAGCTCATACGTATATGGTCATAGCAAAACAATACGAAGAACATGCTTCAAGACTTCTATCTTCAGCTATAGCCTTAATTAATGCTAATAGTAAGAACAGCACCCTAAACGTAGAGGAAAGTCTACATGAAACACTTTTAGATGACATCATATTGAAATCTAAGCCAGATATCAAACTAGAGAATGTTGTAGGACTTGAAAATATAAAGAGAATTCTTCTTCAGACCATACTCATACCAATCAAAAGACCAGATATCTTCCCTCCAAATCTTTCATGGCCTAAGGGCATTCTTCTCTTCGGACCTCCGGGTTGTGGTAAAACACTACTAGTTTGTGCTGTTGCTAATGAAGTAGATGCTCTATTGATGCATGTAGATGCAGCATCTATAACATCTAAATGGTTTGGTGAATCTGAAAAGAACATATCGCTGATCTTTAGATACGCACATAGATATAGCGAAAATAGGAAGAAACCAGTGATAATATTCATTGATGAATGCGATGCTTTAACAGCCATATACTCCCAAGAAATGGGTGTTGAAGCTAGAATACGAAATCAGTTCTTAAATGAGATGGATGGTTTAAAGAGTAAAGGTTCTAGGTCATATGTATTCGTTATTGCTGCAACAAATAAACCATGGAAACTAGATTTAGCATTTATTAGACGTTTTGAGCTGAGGCTCTATATTCCGCCTCCTGATAAGTCCATGAGAAAGGCTTTATTTCAATACTACACAAAAGGAATTGAACTTGCATCAGATGTGGACTTAGATAAGCTAGCTGATCTCACTGAAGGCTATTCAGCTCACGATATAAAAAACATCGTTATGGATACATACATGAAAGTCGTTAATGAACTCTTTCAGACTGGTCATATAGATACAATAGCAAAGCCTAGACCCCTGACTATGAGGGATTTTGTGGAGTCTATAAAGCGTAGACGACCAAGTATATCGGTAGAGATGGTTAGAGCATATGAGGAATGGAATTCTAAGTATGGAACTCAGCTATACCTATTGTAGAACCTGGTCTAGGCTTTATCATCAATCTCTATAAGCTCGTATGGATAGATCTAGGTAGCTCTAAGTCTCTACAGTAAAGATGATAGCAGAGTTTGGCTATGTAGTTCACGCGTTATTTAACATGTTTGCATAGCTCAGGGTGTAGCTATGGATGTAATAAGACTTGAAAATGTTGTGAAGATATATAGTTCAGGTGCTGTTAAGACATGGGGTTTAAGAGGTGTTACGCTGTCGATAAAGAAAGGAGATTTTATTGCTGTTATGGGGCCTTCAGGTAGTGGTAAATCAACTTTACTAAACATTATGGGTCTTCTTGATAGACCTACTAGTGGTAAAGTGTTCATTGATGGTGTTGATGTATCTAAGCTTAGTGATAGAGAGATAGCCCGTATAAGGAATGAGAAGATAGGCTTTGTATTTCAACAGTTCAATCTCATAAATAGGTTGTCAGTACTAGAGAACATTGAGCTTCCATTACTAGTACGAGGTATACCACGTAAGAAACGAATAGAAATGGTTAAGGAGGCCTTGTTAAAGGTTGGTGGTGAATTGTCTTGGTTAAGAAAAAGACCTAATCAACTTTCTGGTGGTCAACAACAAAGAGTTGCTATTGCAAGAGCTATTGTTGGTAATCCAGAAGTTGTTTTAGCTGATGAACCAACAGGTAATCTCGATAGAGCTTCATCTAGAATCGTTGTAAACACATTCAAGAACCTGAATAGTCTAGGTATAACAATAGTTGTTGTTACACATGATCCTGAGATTGCTAATTGTACAAACAAGATCTACATATTGCGAGATGGTAGAATAGTTGGTGAAATAGCTCCTGATACCTCCAAATGTATCTTAAATACTGTTGATTAATATTCATCAGAAAAACGTATAATGTTGTTAACATAATTAGCTAATCTCCTTAG
>CAZUDD010000228.1:0-2150 GCA_964619665.1 uncultured Desulfurococcaceae archaeon
ACATTATCTATACTGAAGTATCTTCTGAGTACTAGTCTTGCTTTAGCAACGTTCTTACCGTTTCTACCAATAGCTAAACCCTTATCCCTAGGTTCAACATTTACATAGAGAACTTTTCTTCCTGATGGTGTCGTTACGAGTCTTACACCAAGAACTTTTGCTGGTGAAAAGATGTTACGGACAAAATCTTCTAGATTATCAGCCCATTCAACAACCTCGATATTCTTACCTAAAATTCTACTCAAATGCTTTACATTACCACCTCTTCTACCTATAGCTCTACCTGATTCACCGGGTCCAACGATAAACACTATAGTGTTTCTATCTTCATCAACAACACAGTCTCTTGGAGCTACACCAGTTATGTCTTGGAATAGCGACATATACCTGAGCTCGTTCATAGTCAATACGATGTTTTGTGGTTGAGGCTTTATCTCATCAGGTCTTGGAGTTGAGCTCAATACCTATGGCACCCACTCTACTTCTTTGCATAGAGTAGTAGGAGTTCCATAGGGACTTGACCAGGATCGAGTATACCCATCATAGCTACGGAAAACGGTTTACCTATAGCTGTACCTAAATCATAGTTTGTACCGGGAAAAACTATTATCGGTATACCTGATAGAGATGCATAGTACTCTAGATCTTCCTTTAAATCTCTTGGTAGATTGGATGCTGCTACAACAGCCTTTACTCTACCAAGCTTAACATACTTCAACGTCTTTCTACTACCAATAACAACTTTTCCTGTTCTAACAACATGTTTCAAAACTACGTCTAGTGGTGGTAATTGAGGTACACTCATACCTTATCACTTTTCTTCCTTCTCTTTAGTAGTCGGAGTAAAGTAGTATAGAACTTTTAAGCCTGGTATACCTGTACCAACGCGTATATGTCTACCCGTAACGACACTTTCTGCAACACCTCGAAGCTCATCTACTTCACCACGCATTGCTGCATCAACAAGCTGTTTGACTGTTACCTCAAATGCTGCTCTAGCAAGAGCACTAGGTTTCTCACCACTTACACCATGTCTACCAATCTGTTTAACAGTTCCAGTACGTGTCATCATATCAGCTACAAGCATAACATGCCTTATATCGACATCTAGACCCTGTTCTTGTAGTACATTCATTATCTCTTCGATGAGTAGTGATCTAGCAGCTTCAATACCTAGAACTTCCTCAACTTCCTTGATATTGTTTGTACGTACTCTCCTATAATCAACACCAGGTATACTCATCAGCTCCGCTAGATTACTACCCTCACATATCAATATGTACTCTTCTCTACCATCTTCAGTAGCTCTTGTCTGTATAATGACTTTGTTAATACCTTTAACACCCTTGATCTTAGTCTTCAGAATCTTATCTCTAATCTTTTCAACTTTTAGTGGATCTATACCTTCTTCAAACTGTACAACTATTTCGTATGGATTTGCTTCACTGGTAATAACCTTGATCTTCTTACTTCTACCCTTCTCAAGAGCTTTTCTAACATCATCAACAGTTATTCCCTTATCCGCTAGTAATTCTGGATCTAGCTCGATTATGACTGAACCACTGATAATGTCTATATCTATTCTTTTAGCTACATTCTCTATCTTTGTCATCTCTATCTTTCTAGCTATCTCAATAGCTTTTTCTCTACTAAACCTATACTCATCAGTTAGATACACATATGTTAGTGGTGTTGAGGGTGTTTTCTTAGCATCTACAAGCTCTATAAGTCTTGGTAGACCTAGTGTTACGTTAAGTTCTCTAACACCAGCATAGTGGAATGTTCTTAGTGTCATCTGTGTACTTGGTTCACCAATACTCTGTGCAGCTACAGTACCTACAGGTTCACCTGGATCAACTATGTTTGACTCATATTCTTTAACGATCATGTCTAGGATTTGTTCAAGCTCTTCTCTACTCATTTTATCTATATAGAGTTTTAGCTTTTCAACTGTTTCTTCAACTACTTTAGGTGGTACTCTATCTGTTAGTCTATCCCTAACAATCTTCTCAAGCTCTTCAGCACTGATCTTCATGGTCATAGTTTCCACCCAATAACTCTTTCAATGATTCTCTCAACATTAACTGCTTTACCATGAGAAGCCTTCATGGGGTCAACACCATCTTCACCATATTTGTACTGTATTATAG
>CAZUDD010000229.1:0-2133 GCA_964619665.1 uncultured Desulfurococcaceae archaeon
ATAAAGATCCATATGACAAGCGTAGAGCTATGTCTATATATACTCAGATCAATAGGCAGTAGATGTGTTGACATAGAGAAAACAAGACTTCTATGCCCACTAGAAATAGTGATTAAACCAACAGGAGAAATAACAATAGAAAGAATATATAGGTAGTTCCTATCTCAACTTACATCACTTATTTATCCTAGAGAGTCGAGGCTTATTTCCGTGCTCTTATCGATTATCATACTTAAATTATTGCGATTGTCTCACCATCTTATTTTGTTCACGATCTATGCATAGAGATGGAGTACCCGTATGGTGGTATTGAATCTCGAGATTCAACTTAGATTAATGTTTTTAATGATGGTAATGTATATCGATAGTGCAACTAATAGAATAAGGTGTTTTACGCACTTTTCCTGATTTTCTTACCGATTTCATCTCTAAAACACCATAATCCTTCACCAATTGCTATAGCTACGATCTTTAATGCATCTGCTAGTTTATCGCTTATGAGTGGTTCTTCAGCTGCTTCAGCGATAACAAGATCACAGGTAACGGGATCCGATACCCTGTCCTCAGTAACAACACGAACTTCTACAGCACTGGGTATGCGTATAAGCTTGGTTCTACTTCCATCAGCAAGAACATACTCCTTAACTTCAGCACCTCTAGGTAGCAATGGGTAGAGACCCAGTGTTTGCGCAATGTTCGCAGATACGAGAAGCTCTGGCTTAGCAGTCTCGTAACCACTGTTAACAAGAGCTATAACCTCGACTTCTCTATCCACTACGCTCTTCAGCTTTAGTCTCAACCTTATAGCCACGCAAAGACACCTCACCAACAGGATAAATCCTACCAATCTTCTCAACACGAACCTCTTTCAAATAGCCAATCCTACCCATCGTCACATCACCACGAAATATCCTCACAGAGCTATTATCTCAAAACGACACTTTAGCACCTCATCCTTCTACAATGATCTTCGATACATAATCAAAAGCTGTACACCGATGTTTTTCTCGACGTGAATTCCCTAGAATGCTTCTCTGAAATCCATGTGGCATTCACTCCTCTTCAGCAATATCCATACTCATTGGTGGACCCCTCAATGAATTCAAAACATAATACCAAAACATAATAATGCTTTCTCCTTTAGCTTCAGCTCAAGCTCTCTAGCTATACGAGATCAACAATATTCTTCAATACACCTTGCTTCAAGTCTTGAGAGAGCATGTCTATCAGTGTATCTATTAGCATACAAACTAACTCTCCATCAATTACTCTTTAAGCTTATTCGCTTGCTACAATACCTAGCAAAGTCTTAGAAAAGCTCCTAGAAATGCGTTAACAGCAATCATTAGCAAGGAGCTTCTGCAACTAGTCTTAATCATTATTGGCTCCCCATGTGTATACAGGTACTCTTTGAAAGTTGCTTCTTCTAGACTTTCTCAACCTTAAGAAAGTCACTAACTCAACTTCATTACGCTCATTGATATCGCATTCTTCAACACTATCACGTTACTTCATGCTCACATGAGTCTGAAGATCATGTTTTCATAAACCTTATTCATGCACCAATCATAGATGTGATGCGAGCTTCTCTACAATACGCTTTTGAATTAAAAGGTAGTTGTGGTAAACAGACATGCTTCAAGATATAGCTATCGGAGCAAAACCACATCAACCATCCATGACATTCCGGAACAAGTACGCTGATATAGAGACACCAAAGTATTACTCCACTTCCTCATCTCGTTTAATCCTAATAGGCTTTGCATTGAAATACGAATTACAGATTGTTAGGAATGTCAAAACATTAATCGATATAAAATCCCTTAAACAATGTTCATCTCCACAACCTCTCCTCAAGTTCTTCCCACAGCATCTATAAATAACATGTTGTAGTTTCAAACCTCCACTCTTTCAATTTTGCTTCAAAACAGCGATATTCTAAATAGTGTAGCGCCTACTACATACCAACAAAAAGAGTAAGTATAACCATGGAATTAGAGGAGTGAAGGAACCAATATATTGAGAGAATATGTATTTAGACATTGGTTTATACGTGATAGAAATATAGTTTTGCTATCGCTTCGAGTACTCCGTTGTTTAATGTTTTGTTTTGTTCTAGTGTTTCTCTAGCTT
>CAZUDD010000230.1:0-2123 GCA_964619665.1 uncultured Desulfurococcaceae archaeon
TAGATATGGTTACTACTATTAGTGCTACATTATCATTAAGCATTAAACACAGCTCCTCAAAGTGGGATTAGACATGGGAAAGTTCACTAATGTGCAGATAAAGACGGAGGAGCAGTTAGAAACAAAAACCTCATCGATATCATTCAACATAAAGATTGATGTTAGATACGATAGAATTGATGTACAGATAGCTGAAAAAACTACTGAAACCTTACTGATAGCAAAAGCACTAATGGATCTATTAAAAGAGAATATCAAAAAGACTGTCAACTCGTATATCACAACATTAGAGAAACAAATAGATAGTCTCATCGAGATATACCATACAAGCATGTCGGCACTTCAAGAGCTAAGACTGTTTGAAGCAAAATTAATAGAGGAAAAACCCGCAGCTCCGACCCTCAGTATGAGCATCAGCATTACATGTAAAGATCTTTCGCGCAATGAAATCTCAGTTCTGAGATTCAAGCATATAGACGAAATAAAGAACATCATTCTATGTATGGAGGAAAACTGTGTTGAATTCATGAAAAAGCCAAAAACAAAAAGAGTCTTTAAACCAAAGGAGTTAAATATGAAAGTTCAAGACATTCTGCAAACCATATGCAAAAACAAAAAGATGCTTGCTGAAGTCAGGACGATTAATAGAGAGAAAGGTGAGGCCCTAATCGTGATTAAGCATTGAAACGATTATACGAGGAAGAACTCATCAAAAAGCTCGTGCAGTGCATAAAAAATAACCTCCAAGTAGCTTACTTACTATGCAATGTTCGCACGTTAAAGCCTTGGGAAGCAATCTTTAAACCAGAGGCTGATGTCATAGCCATAATCGAGCTAAATAATGAGGTAAAAGTTATAGGTTTTGAAGTCAAGAGACTAGAAGCTATAATGAATACCCAAAGCATGTACGAGGCTATTGGCGAGACATTATTCTACCTGGTCAACCCCATAAAGGTTAGATATGCCCTACCTTATCGAGAAATTTGCAAAGCACAATTCTTATTTCATGCCGTTTCATTGGCAATCGCTTTCAGAGATCTAAAAGAGCGAGATAAAACTAAAGCTACAATGTTAAAGCAATTATTTGAACTATTGAGCAGTATAGGTGTAGGACTATATGATATTAATGAATGCAAATTTGTCGTAGAGCCCAAGTACAGAAATGCATGTCGGGATTCAAAGTTGTTCCTGGATGTACTATCCAGGCAGAAACAATAGATCGCTAATGATGTCAAATTATTCATCAAAGTATATGCTAACTCTTTAATTCCCTCTCGAGGACTCATGGAAATCTACGCAATATCTCGTGATCTTCGACTATCGTAGAACAACTTCAGCTCATGACAAGACCTTGGTCTTCCATAGCGATGAATCCTACAATACTTAGAATCGAAATTCTAAGTTTTAGATAGAGTACAGCTCTATGAAGAGCTCATTGATGACTTTGCACGATATTGCATAACTTATCTATTAGAGTACTTTCAAGAACTGCTCAAGGCTCATATACAAAGTTTTAGTTAAAATCACGCTAAAATCCCACAATTTATGTTAGTCGACCATGTTCTACTCTGTACTCAGAAACATCATTAGAAAGAAGAGCTGTTGCATGAAAAATATTCCGTAATTTCTAACATCCTAATTCTATAAAATCAGTTAATTGTTATGATATATTGTAGTCCTTTTCAAGAACAACAAAAATCCCTTATTGAGAGTGACTAGTGTATGCTCTTTCTAGTGTTGATAAGCAACTGATGCGCTATGATGAAATGTCTTCTGGTTAATAAGATGGAGAAGCTTCTGAAGTCCTTTCTCTTTCTTGGAGTTGTTTTAGTGTAATACTAACTGTTACCCTTTTGTCTGATGTAACTTCGTATATAATTGGTTTGCCTTTTCTACCCAGTAGATTCTCTATGATTATGGTTAGTAGAATGGTTATGCCGTTGCAGTATGCTAGGGCGTTGTACCGTGGTATTAGTGTATTGGGTGCTTCGAGTAGATATCCTTCGATACCTATACACACTCTCTTGTTGTCCTGGGTCTTCGCTACTAGTACTCTATGCTCTTTATCTACTTTCTCAATTTCAAAGCCCTTGACTTTCTTAATGTATATAAGTGCTATGGCT
>CAZUDD010000231.1:0-2121 GCA_964619665.1 uncultured Desulfurococcaceae archaeon
TTTGACTACCTCATTTAGTATCAAGAGTATCCCGAAGCAAATCTCTTGATATTTAGCAGTATCTATTAAGTGTTAGGCAATCTCAAGAGTTGATTGTAGTCAATGTGGAGTAGACTATATAGAGCTTTACAGAGACTCAATATCTTGATGGATATAGTAGGTGCTTAATATGATACGTGTTAGGTTTGCTGATGCAAGAATATGGAGATATGTATTAAGAGGTATAGCTGAGTATCTAGATGTTGTTGGTATAAAATTCCATCCAGAAGAAGGTGTTAGAATTAAAGCTATGGATCCAAGCCATGTTATGTTGATAGACTTCTATATACCTAGACATGCATTTGACGAGTTTGAAGTTGAAAATGAAGCCCTTTTAACGATTAATCTCGAGACAGCAGCAAAAGTTCTACGACGAGCTACAAAGAATGATAGGCTTGTGATAATCAGTGATGGTGCAAGAATATCATTTGGTTTAGTATCTAGAGGTGGTGTAGAGAGATACTTTACAATGCCTTTAATGGCTACAAAATATGAAGAGATTCCGGAGTTGAGTCTTGATCTACGAGTAGCTGCAAAGATGCTAGGACCTACATTTGCAACAGCAATATCAATTCTTAGTGAAGCTGGCGAAACCCTGAAGATATCAGCAACAAATGAAGGTGTTAAATTAACAAGTACATCAGAACTTGGAGAAATTGAATTTGAGTTTAGTACCACTACCGGTACATTAATAGATTATACACCACCTGAAGAACAGGAATTCACTAACTCCTATTCACTTGAATACATTGAAGTTATTGGTAAAATTGCAAAACTAGGTGAAACCTTAACTCTGAAACTAGGACCGGACATGCCATGCGAACTCGATTTAGAGCTATCATCAGGAGCTATATTAAAGGCCTATATAGCTCCAAGGGCTGAGTAATGTTAAAAATCAGCTCATGGATAAAAACTCTGCTTAGAGAATACTATAGAAAAGCTCCTCTCAAGCTACCTCGAGACTACATACTTAGAGAATTTGCTTTTCAACATTTAGACAAAGATATCTATATAAGACATCTGTCATTTTATTCACTTGATGAACTTAGAAAATACATAGATCAAAACATACCTAGGCATGCCTATTTCTCGTCGGCTAAATACGCTAATCCTGCTAGTAAAGATATGAAAGAGAAAGATTGGCTTGGAAGTGACTTAGTTTTTGATATAGATGCAGATCATATACCGAGCTGCAGTATCATAGAATATCGTTTTTGTCCTAAATGTGGTTATGTTGTTCAGTCAACAGATAATCAAAGTGAGTGTCCATACTGTAAATCTAAGCTTAAAGATCTAGATATCATAACCAAGGAGTGTATTGATGTTGCTAAAGAACAATGTCTTAATCTCATCGAAGTCATAGAGTCAGATTTGGGATTAAGAGAATATGAAATAGCTTTTTCAGGTAATAGGGGATTCCATGTATTGGTCTATCTACCTGACAAATATGCTAGAATATCATCAGAAGCTAGAAGAGAAATCGTTGAGTATCTAAAGGCAGAGCTTGTAAACATAGACAGTCTCAGCGTTAAAGAAGTTCGAAAAAGGTATAAACGTGTAGTTACTGTACCTCCAAGAGTTGTTGATGGTGGTATAAGAAGAAGATTTGCTAAGGCAGTGCTGAACGAGGTTAATGATGTAGAAATTCGTCAATTCATTCTCGGTAAAACAGATCAAATTAGTCTTCCAAAACTAAGAACTGAAATGCATACTATAAACAAAGCTCTTCAGGATACTCTTGATAGAGTGAAAATATATATAGATGAGAAAGTCACTATAGATACTTCGAGACTTATAAGAATAGCTAATAGTGTTAACGGTAAATCAGGCTTAATAGCTAAAGCTCTCGATAAACAGAAACTCTATGAATTTGAAATAAACGAAGATCTATCTCCTTTTAGTGAATATGACTTTATCGTTAGATTCCTTGTTTCTATACCTCGTATACCACTACTTGGAGAGGAAATCAAGTTTAAACGTGGTGATGTAGTTAAGATAGACGGTTTTAGAGCTACAATACTAGCTTTTAAGGATATTGTTGAAGTACTCAACGTGAAAAGGTGATACATTGGAGGATATCAC
>CAZUDD010000232.1:0-2120 GCA_964619665.1 uncultured Desulfurococcaceae archaeon
ACTATACTATCATTGGAGATTCGTTAGATCAATAACTTGATCTGAAGACATCAGCTCTAATTTCTGATTTTCACTTACAGAACTATAGTCAAGTTTTTCAGCAACTCTATATGCTAGATTTATTACTGAACGTAGAAGTTCTATCTCTGCATATAGATATTCCTCGTATTCTTCGGCTTTTCTTAATAGTTTAACAACTCTTGGTAGATACTCAAAGGCTATTTGTCTAAACTTCTTTAAATCTGAACTACTTAATCGTGATTTTAATTCCAATCTTTTGAGATAGTTGATCACTTTGTTTAGTTGTAGAGATTTTATTTGAACCTTTAAGACTTTAACTTCAGGTTCCTCATCCACAAAATTATCACCAAGTAGTACCCTCTCTATTATATCCAGGTTCTTGAATCTATACCATCTCTGACCCGAGGAATGGTATGTAGTTTCGAGGATACCATACTCTCTTTCTAAGATTCTTAGTAATTGCGATGGATTATACTTAAAGCCCCTTTTCTCCAACTCTAGGACAAGTGATTTATAGTCAAAATCTCCTAAGGATGTACTACCCATCAATCTATTCTTCTTTGCAATTTCTAAAGCTGTCTCTAAAACTATGCGTAGTTTGATACCGTATCTCCCAAGAGCTTCTCTTAGTAGGCTCTCTACTATCATTTATCTACACCAAGCAATTCCATAAAATTTTGATATTGAGACTATATCTACACTCGTTATGACATAGATATCTAGGTAGATCTTTGTGAGCAGTAATACCACAGTATTTCAAGAATCTATATGCATAGAAGGTAAGGATATAGTTAAAAGCTTTGGTAAGACAATAGCATTGAAAGGTGTATCTTTTAAGATTCCCTGTAAGACCATATCATGTATAATAGGTCCTATAGGCGCTGGAAAAACAACCTTGCTACGTATACTCGCGGGCCTCCTTAAACCAGATAGTGGCTCAATAACATTTCGTAAAGACATAAAGATCATCTCCTATCTACCTGAAGAAGTTGAACCATATGATAAGCTAACAGGTTATGAAAACTTAACCCTCTTTCTAGGTCTAAGAGGACTAAATGTTGATGAGTATGTGGAAAATCTTTTGAGGAAACTCAATGTTATAGAATTCGTAGAGAAATCTGTTCAGACATATTCTCGCGGAATGAAACGACTTATAATGTTAGCATCTGTATTAGCACCAAAATGTGATCTCTATATACTTGATGAACCATTTAAGGAATTAGATGTCTTTTCACGTACAAGACTAAAAGAGGTTCTCAAAGAGAAACTCAGTGAATGTAAGAGCATAATAATTTCAACACATGAACTACTAGAAGCTCAACTAATATGCGACTACGTTATTATACTACATAGAGGTGAAAAAGCTTTTGAAGGTTCGACAACTGAAGCTCTAGAGCTAACTAAGACATCATCACTAGAAGATGCTTTTGTTAAACTTGTAGAGAATAAAATGGTGAAAACAAGATGAGATTTTCCGGATTCAAAGCACTACTACAAAAAGAATTGAAGGAGTTTTTTAGAGATAAGCTAGTAGTTGCAGTAACAATACTTGTACCATTAATGACTTTGCCCTTAGCAGCTTTTACTAGTATAACGATAACCAAAGCTGAAAAACCTATCAGCGTCTACATAGAGATTGAATGCAATAACAATACTCTATGCTATGAACTTAAGAATGAGATCCTTAGAGATCTTGAAGCTCTATGCCATAAACATAGAGCTATCTTAACATCATCTGAAGAAGCTGATTTAAGTATTAAAATACCTAGTAGTTTCTTTGAAGAGCTATATAATGTCACTACAAACGTGCACATAGAGGTCAAGATAAATCCCTTTGCAAATCAGAACAAAATTAATGCACTACTTGCAGATATCTATACCAATATCTCAGAGTATGTAAGGAATGTACGTGCTGAAAAACTAAAAATACCATGTGTTCAATGTATCTGTAATCCTGTATCAATTGTTGTAGCTTATTGGCATCCCTCAATAGGATTTGTTTCACCATCAATAGTCATAGATATAATGTTAATGAAGTTTCTAGCCTTAGGACTTGTGATGGCTATGGGACCTGCCATCGTATTTGTATCCAATAATGT
>CAZUDD010000233.1:0-2108 GCA_964619665.1 uncultured Desulfurococcaceae archaeon
GTCGTCTAGTACTCCATTAATACCATAAAATCTTATGTTTGATTTGCTTAAGACCTGGAATACTTCATGGCATCCTATACACTCTCCTAAAAAGAATACAATGTCTGTTCTGTTTATATATGACGATACAATGTCTATTACTGTATCACAGTTCTTTGCAGTAAGGTTTCCAAGGACTAAACTACGTATGCAATCCACCATATCTAACTCCTTGAAGTTGTAGTATGGTTTTAGCTAGGTATGTTGATTAGTATGCGGTAATTTCTACCGACGATATCTTCTATTATTTGTTTCCATTTTGTACCTATACTCATTAATGCATAGAAACCTACTATCTTTGCATTTACACGCTTAACTATTTCGGCTAAAGCCCTTGTAGTTCTACCGCTTTTTACGAGGTCATCTACAATGAGAACTCTGTCACTATTACTAAGCATCTCTTCAGGAACATAGAGTGTAACTACTTCAGGTGGATCATGTGTTATGAACGTTGTTTCAATGAATCGTTTGAATCCTATTTCTTTTCTACGTTTAGCTACTACAAGCTTAGCACTTAGCCTCTTTGCTATTAATGTAGCTAGGGGTATTCCATCAGCTTCTATTGTCAATACTGTGTTAGGTTGTATTGCTCTAGACCATACATACGCGTCTATCGATGCTATATTGAGGATATCGACATTGTATGCCACAAGATATACATTGACAAGGTTGTTATCTGAACGTTTAACGAGTTGATTAGCTAATTTAATGAGGGTTTCGTTACTCAAAAGCCTTTGTATTAGTTGACGGGCTCTATCATAACTAGGTCTTATCTCTCCATGGATATATCTCCATATGGTAGGTGTTGGTAGGTCAAGAAGTTCCTCTAATTCTCTAAACTTAAAGAATTTCTTCATGCTATTTAATAGCTCTACAGCTAAATCCCTATCATCAACATATGCCATCTCTTTTCCACACCAATGCTAGAGCGTGAAGAAACAGAAATATTTACTGAAATGCTCTATACCTAAGTATCTCGTATTCTTGCTGACGCAATGACATCCAAATGAGCAGTACACGTAAGTTTCTGTACAGCAGTATCAACGAGATATTTAAGAGCTTCATCAATATCGTTACATTCAACGAGAAAACCATCTTCTAGCCCTATGTAATTTCCACTATCAGATCTCCTTATAGAGACTATTATCCTCAACATCATTTTTCGACGGATGATATCGCTGAAAAGCTTTAATATCTCAATACATTGATGAACTGTAGATACATCACCTATGTACAATACAACATCTAGGAATTTCCTTGTATTCATAGACATTAATAACCCTAGGACATATCTAACCAGAGTATTACACATATAGGCACTAACACACTCTAAACCCAGACTATGTTCATGTATGTATTTGATGCTTATATACATATTAGATATGTGCTAGAATGAAGTTTATTTGAGTGCACTCTAAGGCATAATCAACTCCCCTTAATAAAGGTTTATAAAGTGCGTGGTAGCCCAGTAATATCTGGAGGGAGTGGGTGAGAGAAGATGTCGGTATCACTATATAAGATCTATGAAGATGAAGAGGTAGAAGTGTATAAGGCACCTACAGAAGAAGAGTTAGAGACAATGATATTGAAGGTAATTAAAGAAAAGGGTAGACCACTCTCATGGAAGGAACTTAGGCAGGTCTTTAGTGGTACTGCTGGAGAAGATCGATTAAGGAGAGTGCTGATAAAACTCATAGAGAATAATCGGCTAATAGAGCTGCCTGACGGCACCTTTGCAATACCAGGAATGGAACAGGACTATATACCTAGAAGTGACACAAAGAGAGTAAGACCATTAGTTGGTTCAAAGTTTAAAGAGTTATGGGGTCCATACGCTTCAAGGCTACGCAAAGCTGGTATACCATTGAAAGAGGCATTAAAACAGTTAGGGATTGTAAGACAAGAAGTAATAAAAAGAGAAAAGCATGAGGAAAGCGAATCCGAGGAAGTCGAGTTTTCAAATGAGATAACCTAGATTCTTCCTAAGCTCTATCATAATAATCTCGATACAAACAATATTGATAATCATTGCTTGATATAACCATGTGATTAGAATCTAACCATTATAT
>CAZUDD010000234.1:0-2100 GCA_964619665.1 uncultured Desulfurococcaceae archaeon
CTTCACAAGTATATCCATGACTATCTTGGCGTTAGCACTATCGAGTTCTGCTGTTGGTTCATCAGCTAGTATTACTGGTGGATCATTAGCTAGTGCAACAGCAATAGCAACTCTTTGTTGTTCACCACCAGAAAGCTCATCGGGATGTCTATGAGCTAGTGCTTCAAGACCAACAGATCTCAATAGCCATAGAGCTCTCTTTCTCCTAATACTCCTAGGTACACCAGCTAAAGCCATAGGTAGCTCAACATTTTCTAGTGCTGTTATAGCAGGTATGAGGTTGAATGTCTGGAATATGTAGCCTACATTGGCGAGTCTATGTATTTCAAGCTCTTTCTCTTTTAGTGCTGAAACCTCTATCTCTCCAACGAATACTCTACCAGCTGTTGGTTTATCAACTCCACCAATAAGATTTAGAAGAGTTGTTTTACCACTACCCGATGGCCCCATGATACATGTTGTTTCTCCAGCTCTGAATACAGCTGTTACACCTCTCAATGCATGGACTTCAGTACCACCACTCTTATAGACTTTGATAAGTTTTTCAACCCTTACTTCAGTACCTGTTCTCGAAAACCCTTCAACAGGTAGTTTAAGAGATTTGAGTTTGAGTAGAGCACTCATAGCCTATCACCCAATAAGTCTTTCACGAGCAATACCTGAATAGACACGCACAACAATTGCTACAGGTATAACTACTATTAAGAGCACAGCTATGGCTATGAATATGTAGAGTGTCGGGGGTATAGCGATAACAGGTTCAACACCATATGTTGTGATAGCTATAGGAATACCATACACATTCGCTGTAATGAGTATAGGCCCTAGCGCTGCAGCTGCAGGTGCTAACATCATTGTAGGTATGCTCAGCGTATACACTAAACTACCATATGCATTGGCTATACCTAGAGTCACACCTATAGTGATGGCGAGAATCAGTACATATAGCCATTCAGCAGCTGTAGATCCAGCAATTCTACTCATACCAGCACCTCTAATTCTCATAATAGCGTATACCTTTCTAACCTCTTGAGCTGTACTCCAAGCTAATGTCGCAGCCAAGACAGTTGATAAAGCTAAGAGGATACTGCTAAAGACGAATTCCCTCGTAATCTCACTCTCTACAACACATTTACCAACAACATAATCCAAACTTCTATTCAATATATCATCGAGATCTCTAGATACGACAGCTTCACCAAGAATACTCTTGAGATCGTCAACACCATGCTCAGTACAGCTAGCAACGATAGCTATTCTATAGAGTAGAACAGTATTATTGACTTTTTCCGGTAAAATCTCCAAAATTTTAGAGCCTACAACTATAGCATTACCTGGATGTTGAAGCGGAATTCTCTTTATATCTATTCGTTTCTTAACATCTATTTCACTAACATAGCTGATAAACCAAGTACTAACATTTCTAACAATAAGTTTATCGAAGAGTCTAGAAGCCATGAATATTGCTCTACCTGAACTATACATAACGCAGTTGACATCATCAAGACATTGCAGATCTTCTATGGTAATACCGTATACACCACTAAACCTCTTAACAATATCTTCAAAGGATCTTCGTGATACAACCATGTATATCGGTATACGAGGAGACCAATTCTCACTTGATATAAAGGGCACTACCTCCACAACATTGTTTTCTTCTACAGCATACTGACTAGATGGTACTGCTACAGCTACTACTCTTACACCTTCATGCTCTATATACAGAGTACTTGGATTCAACACTATGTAGGCTATACAGCCAGTATTAGATAGCTTTTCAACTAGATCTACAAGTCTAGATTTATTGAGTTCTAGCTTAGCTATAGCTATGTAATCATATGGAACACTAGCCCTAACTCCAATATTGAATGCTTCGAGCATAGATGCGGAGTAGACTGTAGACGAAGATATTATTAGGAATGTGAATATGAGTAGCATTAGTATTCTTGCAATTCTACGCATTTTAATCTTAAAGAGACCACGTGTTACAGCTTCTAATTTACTACCACTAAACTTTGCAACAATTGAGACCAGCTTATCGCCTTTAACAGCGACAAGTTTTGCAAGTCCATATGCAAAGAATGCTGGTGCAAAAGG
>CAZUDD010000235.1:0-2044 GCA_964619665.1 uncultured Desulfurococcaceae archaeon
ATCGTGTTAAACCAAAAGCAGTCATAGTTGCTACTGGTGCCTGTGAACAATACCTAGCTTTTCCTGGAAATGACTTGCCTGGTGTTATGGGTGCTGGTGGTGCTCAAACACTCATGAATGAATATGGTGTTAGACCTGGTGATAAAGCTCTAGTGGTTGGATCTGGTAATGTTGGTTTGATAGTCTCTTATCAGCTTCTCCAAGCAGGAGTAGATGTTATTGGAGTTCTAGAGATTCTTCCTGAAATTGGTGGTTGGTTTGTACATGCTGCAAAAATACGTAGATATGGTATTCCAATACTAACTCAACACACTATAAAAGCTGCTTGGGGTTCTGAAAGAGTTGAAGGTGCTACCATAGTTAGAGTTGATGAGAAGTTTCAGCCTATACCAGGTAGTGAAAAAGATGTTGAGTGTGATCTAATCTTACTAGCTATTGGTTTAACACCAGATACAAGACTATTCGTACAGGCTGGTGCCATCACTAAGTGGATTCCAGAACTAGGTGGTGCTGTTCCTCTAAGAACTAGAAATCTAGAGACCAGCATACCTGGAATGTATGTTGCAGGTGATGCTTCTGGTATAGAGGAAGCTACAACAGCTATAATTGAAGGTAGAATAGCTGCTCTATCAATAGCCGAGAAACTCATAGAGAAGAGCAGTCAGAATGATATCTCTATAGAGAAAGAAAAGCTCCTAAAGTTTTTATGGGATGAATATAGAGCTTCACCATTACTTGAAAGAGCTAGAAAAGGTAAATTGAAAGCAACTGTTAGCGATGATGAGATGAATAGATTGAGAAAAGAATACCCACCACTCATATCCTTTAGGTGAATACTATGACTCGATATCAGTTTAGGAAAACAGGAGTTATAACTTTGGAAGAATTGAAATCTCTAGGTCTATTACCACCAGAAGAACGTTTAAGAAAAGGTCCTGTAGCTATCCTTGAATGTCCAGAGCCTATACCATGCAATATATGTGTTGATGCATGTCCTGTAAAAGCTATTAGGATTGATAAGATTATAGATATACCTCGAGTTGATTGGAATAGATGTACTGGTTGTGGTAACTGTGTTGCTATTTGCCCTGGTCTAGCTGCTTTTGTTGTTGATATGTCTAGAGATGATAGAGCCTATGTAACACTACCACATGAAATGCTTCCAATACCTCGTATAGGTGATGAAGTTATTCTTTTGGGAAGAGATGGACGTAGACTAGGTAAGGGTAAAGTTGTTCGCGTTTGGGAAAAGAATAGAACGTGGGTTGTAACAGTTGAAGTACCTAAAGATCTTGCTTTAGAGGTGAGAGCTATATGGGTAGAGAGAAAGAGTTGAAGAAATCTCATCCAATAATAATCTGTAGATGTAATGATGTTACGCTAGAAGATGTAGAGAGAGCTATCGAAGAAGGATTCACAGACATTGAGAGTCTTAGAAAAGTTTTGAGGATAGGTATGGGTCCATGTCAAGGAAGAACATGTATACCAATACTAATGAGGATACTGAGTAGAAAGTTAGGAAAAAGAATAGATGAAATCAACATACCTAGATCAAGAGCACCACTCATACCTATTCAAGCAAGTCTCTTTCTAAAGAGTATCGATGTTAAAGGTGAAGAGAGATGAAGGTAGTTATTGTTGGTGCAGGTATTAGTGGACTCTTCATAGCGTACGAGTTAGCTAAGAGAGGTGTTAAGGACATAGTTATACTAGAGAAAGACTATGTTGGTGCTGGATCTACAGGTAGATGTGCTACAGGTATAAGGGCTTCATTTACATCTAGAGAACACATAGTGTTGATGAAGAGAAGTATAGAGTTGTGGTCTATACACAGCAAATCGGAGCTTGGAGAACTAGGATTAAACTTTATTCAAAGTGGATATCTCTGGGTAGCTAGGAGAGAAGAAACGTTAGAGAATTTCAAGAAGTTCATAGCTCTACAGAATAGTCTTGGAGTACCTACAAAGATTGTAGATGTTGATGAGATTAAGAGTATTGTACCAACAATAAATACTGATGTTATTGTTGGGGGTATGTATGATCC
>CAZUDD010000236.1:0-2039 GCA_964619665.1 uncultured Desulfurococcaceae archaeon
AATTAAAGCTATTGATGCTGGAATAAATCCTAGGATAAACCACCATATCAACTGTATGGTTGTGCACCATTCCATGTATACGGCGATCATGTGTCGAAGGAATTCTTCATAACTTAAATTGATATTGAAGCACAGTCGCAACAATAATATGTAGATATATGGAGAAATAAAGACCAAAATCAATGTTATTGGTAGTGCAATATATCGGAAAATCCTAGCAGTACATTTATAGATTAATACAAGAATGTACATACATACTAGTAACCATGCAAGAATACCTAAACTCCAGATGTATGGCGTTGTAAGGTTTTCCATAGATATAAAGGTGTATACATCAGAGACTGATTGAGCTTTGCTCATCGCATTATCAATTGTAAGCGAGTAAGCAGATAATGTTGTGAAAGAGATGAGTAAGAGAAACCATAAAAAGATTTGTGAGATATAGTAGTTAAACCATATTATGCGAACAGCACTACTCTCTTCATCTCTATACAGTGCTTGTTGAGATGTCAATTATTAACCCTCTCATGGTATTTGTGGCAAGTAAAAGCCTACTCTATCTAAATAACATCCAATTCCTTTCATTGCTGTATAGACAACTCCTACTGTGAAGGCAGCTATGGGATCCGCTATTCCTATTCCTATCTCTGAAACGATTAGCTCTAGTTTATAGACTATCAGATAGTTAATTGCGCTTTCAAAGCTCCAAGCAGCGAAAGCCAATGCTATAGCAGCCTCTATACTATCTCTGAGCTCGTCTAAAATATTACTGTTCAATTTTCCTGTTGTTAATTCTATCACAAAGTATATGATGGATGTCGCCATACTGTATAAATAGTAATAAAGTAGTTTGAATGCATAGATCACGAAGTTTAGTATTCTGTATCCCGCCATGATATCTCTTAATTTCTCAACAATATCGTTAAATCTCAACCACTTAATAAACTTCCCCTCTATAGTCGCTGCATAGAAACCACTTACAGCCTGAACAAGCATCTCTGCTACTGAATAGAATCTATCGCCTAGTATGAGTGGTGGTAGACAGAACTCAAAGAACAATACTGACCAGCATTCAGGTTCATATGAACCCGTGAGATAACTATAATAAGCTACATACATAGGCTTTATCACATACAGTTTGTTAAGTATCATTTCTAATATTGCCCAAATACCCAACGACAAAACTATACTTACTATTATCACAATTGGTGATGGATCTATTGTTATTAGTGCTGCTTCTAGAACTAATAGGCCTGCTAGCGATGTATTTGTCTCTATATATTTGGAGAGTTCTTTTAGTGCTTGTGAAATGTATTGACTTGCCTCCTTAAGCATTGATGCATTTTCGTTAATTACATCTCTGTAGATGTTTTGCGCTAGGTATTCAGCTCCTTTAGCAAGTATTTTTAGACATGTGCTTAGATTCACAGGTTCTTTAATTACTATCCAATCACCTAGATAAACAAGTTTCTTTTTACTTGTATTTCCATAGAATGATGATATAGCGAACTTTGTTATTACACCATCCTGGTACTCACCAACACCGCTGATCGCGATTACGCTCTCATTGTCTATCTCTTTAATGTATTTTATTAACAGGAATCCAAAGCTGCTATTCATGGTTACAAGGCTTACAGAGATATCGGGATTCGATGCATTCTCAATATACTTACTAGCGTTCTTAGAAACATTGTTAAAGACTTCCCTGAGCTCTGTAAATGCTCTATACAGTGTTTCGTTATCTATAGATTTCAAGATGCTTAGATTATGTGAACTTCTACTACTGTTTATCTCTTCAACCCATAGACTATACCAGGTATTATTCATAGCTCTACTACTATTATTTGCAAATAAAGAGAATAGCTCTACAATACCTCTAAGCAATGTTGTATAGTTGAACTCTAGAAATGGTTTATCAACAACCTTCACCACATTACCTTTAGAATCCATGTATACTGTATGTAATGTTATAATAGAGGTTGTTGGTGTAAATGCTGGAACCATACCCTGAAGCATTAGTAGTGAGACCACAAAGAGGG
>CAZUDD010000237.1:0-2037 GCA_964619665.1 uncultured Desulfurococcaceae archaeon
TGAGAGAACGTGAAGCATACATGTTATAATAGGTGGTGCTGAATAGTGCTTCATGTACAATGCTGTAATTTCGAGAAGCTAGATCAAATATTACACAAAATTAAGAACATGAATTGCAATGTAACAGAGTTCCTGAGCTATGTAGGTATGTATATGCGATCCAAATGGAGTCAGAAGGTACAATAGCAGTACATTCACACTCTGCACAGACAAGTATGTACAAGGAGCATATGATATTTTACTCATCAAATTGATACGAAATAAAATAAGAACTGTAATTAAAATTGAGCTGAAATTAAAACTAAGTGAAGTATGGTTTGAAAATCCAGTAAAGCTTGTAGAGCTATTCGATGAAATTGAAAGGAAGTTCCCTATTAATTGTTGTTCCGATATAGAGATGTTATCGAAATCTGTTTTCATAATACGTAGTATCGGAAAGAGGGAAACTATATTGAAAATAAAATAAAGGAATACGAAAAGAGGTACAAAATAGAGCTAATAACGTTGCAAAAGATTAGCCATCTATTTACTAACACCAACTCGTAGGTGTAAGTATAGTCTATACAACTATTGCAAAGCATTGTAGAGATTTGTATCAAGATATTTCGAAGTTTGAAATATTGCTGGTTGATGTACTTTGTGAAAGATTTTTAGTTCAAAATGAAGAATTACTCAATAATGCAGATGATTTGAAATGGTGTAGCTACTATTTCGTTAAATGCTGGAGTTATAACGAAGAAATAGATGCTGAGGTCTACCGCAGAGATCGTTTTCTTTCTGAGTTTAGAGATTTCATTGAGAATCAAGATCTTGAAGCACTAATCGAATTCTATTCTGATGCTGGAGTAATTATAATAACGCCGGTATCCACAACATTACCTTGGTATGGCATTTTAGAAATATGGTATGTACCACCCTATGCTATAGCTGTAAAGAAGCCCATTCGATATGTGATATGGACTAGAATTATTATGCCGTTGTTGAGAATGTTTGGGCTAATAGGGCTAATAGATTCAGCCTACAACATATCTGTGATTGGCCCTCCTTACTCATGAAGATATCATTAGAAAGTTGTTAGAGGATTTAGACTACATTGATGTTGAGGATATCACTATAAAGAACTTTAATGGATTCTTGATTAAGTTCAAAGACCTTAATTTCTATATTGATATGCTCGCGAATTCTATAGAGCGTCAGAGATCCTAAGCAATGTTGCGAAACCTATAGTCCATAGATAATTTGTTAGATTGATTTTCGGTATGATTCTACCAGACTTCGTGATTCTAAATACAGTACCTGGTATAAGCGATAGTACTTGAGGTCTTCGAGCTTGAACCACCTCTGAATATCCTAGTCCAAGTCTTTCAATTTTTATCTTTGGCATTTCTCCATAAGCTACGGCTATACCCTGAATATCCATGATATCTTCGATGAATTCTAGACCTGACACTGTATCCAATTTGAATTCTATATCGTCCTTGAGCGGTATTAACGGTACATAGTTTATCGACATGTAGATTCCGGGTTTATCTATGTTTATAGGGCTACAGATCCTATGTGTCAATTCTTTGAAATCTTCAGCTAATCTTTGCGTGTAAATCCTTGCAGTTCTGCCTTCACCACCGATACGGACAACGCCATTCAACTCTATATTGTGACAATTCACTATGTAGATAAATCTTGGTGTTAGGGGTTTCCCATTATATGTAGTGTAGCCTATTAAACCATATCTATAGGTATAGCCTAACATGACCTTTTTATCTGCTTCTAATGCCTTAGCTCTACGTTCCAATGCTATGCCTATATTTACCATAGCAACAGGTTTAGCACATGACGTAACTGTGCATAGATCTTTGGTTATATATACGATTCTATCCTTAACTATTATCATCGTATCTATGAAGTCCAAGGGTACGAATATGTTGCCTACAAGAATATAGTTATATTTAAGCTCTTTGAACTGAAGTATTGGCCCTAGAATGAGAGGGTCTTCACAAGAACCTCTACGTTTTACCTCTTCGACAAGTTGGATTAGAG
>CAZUDD010000238.1:0-2032 GCA_964619665.1 uncultured Desulfurococcaceae archaeon
ACTTTATTACTGGTTTATTCTTTAACTCTTCAGGAAAACCTATATATGCTCGAACTCTCTTCAATGCTTTGAAACCTTTCCAAGACTCTTTGGGTAGCATACCCTTAACAGCTTTTTTGAATATGAGTATTGGATTTCTTGGTCTATGGGGAGAGTGTCTATATGGGTTCTTGTGTGTCTTTACTTCGAGTAGAAGTTTATAGCTCTCGATAACCATTTTTCGATCTCCTGTTATCACAGCTTTCTCAACATTGACTACGTGGACTCTAAAGCCCATTAAAGCTAGTTTAGCTACATAGCTAGCTAGTCTACCCAACACAGCTCCTTCTGCATCAACAACGATTTCAGGTACTTTCAATGAGTTTAAGAACTCTTCTAAGCTCTTTATCTCCATACTCATATTATTATCCTCACCCCACTACCACGAGGATTCTCATTTATTAGATCTAGTATGTGTAGTACTCTACCCCCAGAGGCTTTTATCTTCTCTATAGCTGATCTTGAAAAAGCTATTGCAGCAACAACAACTGGTTTATCTATTGTACCAGCACCAAGTACTTTTCCTGGAACTACAACAACTTCATTTTCTCTAGCATACCTGTTGATTTTACTTACATTCACAACAACTCTTCTTCTACTAGGTCTTTCAAGAAGTTCAGCTACATACCTCCATATCTTCGCCTTATATTGTCTAGCAGTTTTCCTCAAGATCCTAATAGTCTTTCTAATAACGTAGTTAGTAGGACCTGTTCTCTTCACTGTTTAGACACCTGTTCACTACTCAATTTCCACTCATCAACTTTCTTAGATAACTTATCGAGTTCACTTATAAGAATGTTTAGTGCTTCACGAACAATAGTTTCAGGTTTTAGTGATCCACTAGACTCTATATAGAGTATCATCTCTCTTTCATTTGGTCTAACATCAATTGCTAAATTTGGACAAACACTCATACACTGTTTACATATGATACAGTTATAGCTATCTTCAACAACAAGTTTTCTATCTTTTATTTTTAGTATACCTCGAGGACAAATCTCAACACATTTACCACACAGATTACATTTCCTCTCATCTATAGTTATAGATGCTTTGAATCTCAATACTGATACTGTTGCTGGACTCCACTTAGCATGTTCTATTCCTCTACCTGGCCTAGCTCTCAATTCCAAAACAATTTTTTGACCTGGAGCAAGTAGTACTATTGGTATATTATCGTAGACAGGTCTTACATCAGGATCTTCACTCTTTAGATCTCTTGAATACACCATAACCTCATGGTCTGTTGCTTCAGCTTCTAGATATAAATGTGCATAGCAACGACTACATGTCTCTGATGAAGGTCTTTCTTCAGGTATTTCTGAGGAACATTTAGCACAGATATCTGGATCTCCATATTTTTCAACTAATCCCTCTGAATTGAGAGGTATCATAGCTAGTCTATGAGCGAGGATCTCATCGAAAAGAGCTGATGTATTCACTAGGACTACAACTTCGTCTATAGCTATTGTTGGTACTTTTGCTAATGCGTACCTACGAACAATGTTTGCTAGTGGTAATGGAGTATCTCTAACTATGAACTCTATTGCTCTACTATCCTTTCTAACTATCTCTATCTCCATGGGCTACACTCTCCTACCGCGTCTACCACCAGGTCTTCTGGTAGTATCGTGGGGTATTGGTGTGACGTCCTCTATTCTACCTATGATAAAACCTGCTCTTGCCAAGGCTCTAATAGCTGCTTGAGCTCCAGGACCTGGTGTCTTTGGTCCATGGCCACCAGGTGCACGTACTTTTATATGGATAGCGTTGATACCTTTCTCCATAGCTTCCTGAGCAACTCTATAAGCTACCATCATAGCTGCATAGGGACTAGGTTTCTCTCTATCAGCTCTAACAACCATACCGCCAGATCCACGAGAAACTGTTTCGGCTCCTGTTAGATCCGTTATATGGACTATCGTGTTGTTGAAGGAGGCATATATGTGTGCTACACCCCAACGAAGTTCACGTGTAGCAAACGACATTTAGA
>CAZUDD010000239.1:0-2009 GCA_964619665.1 uncultured Desulfurococcaceae archaeon
GATAATAGATATCCTTATCGCTGCTATGGAGACTAAACAGATTATCCATACCAAATCCTCTCTATTGATTTGACTATAAATCACATTGAGCTTCTGAGAAAGTATGAGCTAGCTTTTTAGTTATGATATAGAGATCTTAACCTTAGTTCTCAAGCAATAACGTTAGGGATATGCTATGAGTGAAGATCTCTATAGTGGTAGTAGTACTGAAACAAAGATGTTGAGGTATTGTATCTTGAATTATGCATTAACACATAGAGAACACTATGTTATGAAACCAACAGTTATCGATATATGGTTGGAAGGTGGTTCGATACTCATTGTTTTTGATCGTGGTGAAGAATTTATTGAAGTGAATGCAAAAGTGTTGATAGGAATCAGGGAAGATCGTATAGTTGATATTGAGGTGTTGCTAGATAGAGAAGGTATTGAAAAACTAAGGAGATTCCTCAAACAGTATAGCCATAGGTAACAGGTATTGAGAAGCTTCTTTATTTTCAATTAATTCAATGAGTTGATGTCATGTTGAGTACCTTATATATGAACGCTAGGATATCTGCGTATTCCTGTATTCTTGTTTTTGGTGTTGCTCCTCTATGACCTGAGCTCATCTCTACTCTTAGATATACTGGTGCACCTACCTCTTCTAGTTTTGCTGTGAATTTGAGTGCATGTGCTGGATGAACTCTATCGTCGTGAAGACCTGTATATATCATTGTTGGTGGATAAACAACATCTTTGCGAACGTTATGGTATGGTGAGTACCTAAGTAGGTATTCTCTTTCTCGAGGGTTGTCTGGATCTCCATACTCTGATACCCATAGTTTTCCTATGTAGAGTCTATGGTATCTAAGCATATCTATAACTGGATAACCAATTACTGCAACATCTAGTAGTTCTGGTGACTGTGTTAGTATTGCTGCTATCAATAAACCCCCGTTGCTTCTACCAAAACCAACTACTCTATAACCCATGTTCTTTAGGTATTTTAGAATTGCTTTGAAATCCTCAAAAACATTCTGTTTCTTCTCTTTTATACCAGCTCTATGCCATTCTTCACCAAATTCACCACCTCCACGAATATTAGCAACAACAAATACACCACCATCATCGAGAAACGGAGTAAAAGCACCTAGATAGAAAGGTGTTAAAGATAACCCGAAACCACCATAACCATAAACAACAGCTACGTTGATATCCTCAACATTTCTCTTCTTAGCTATGAATACATGGATTTTAGTACCATCAAAAGACTCAATCCAATCCTCAAAAACATCAATACCCTCAATACCTCTATAACCATATAGTTCACAAACATCAAAACCATTGATATTCAATACATGTATAGATGATGGCTTAGAGAAACTCTCATATGTAAACACAACTCTATCTCTATAGCTCTCCATAAACTCAATAGTTATGGGTTCACCAAAGCTAATCTCTTTAACGAGTCTACCACTCGATGTAAATACTCTTAGTCTATGAGAAGCATTAACAAGATACTTAGCAACAATAAATCTATCTACGATAACTGCTTCTTCAAGTGGATACATATCCTCAGAAACAACCTCCTCAACACCACTATCTATAATCCTCACTACTCTACCAAGACCTCTACCATCATAGAGAATAGCATAGGGAACACCATCTATATGACCAACAGGTTTGACAATATGTTTACCAATATCAACTAGTTTTCTCCATGTAGATGGATTGTTTTTGAGACCTTCACATAGATAAGAATCTATCCAGCTACGCCAAACAACAACAAATACCCTAGAATCATCATTACTTTTCTCAAGAGACAACATATAGTTTGTCGGTAACCCTTCACCAAATACAAGATCTTCAACACCCCCAACATGTTTGAGAAAGATACGTTCAGCTGGTGCTTCAACACCATCAGGAGTTCTTCCATGTCTATAGGACTTGATGTAGTAGAACATATCATCGTTAATCCAGGTAATATCACTTACAACACCTTTCAATTCATCAACAACTCTACGAGT
>CAZUDD010000240.1:0-1997 GCA_964619665.1 uncultured Desulfurococcaceae archaeon
CCTCTACTATGTCTAGCATAACTAGATCTCCGCCACCAGGATGCTCGCCAAAGTTATGAATTATCGCTATGTTCATAGCCTACCGTTGCCAAGCTATTTCTCTCGCCAACAGCTTTCTCGTCATGGCGGTGATTAGGTGGATCTGCATCGTTATCCATGTTCTATAGGGCTTGAATGCCAGCAACACTAAACCTATGAGAAGCAGTGCACTAGCTATGAGGCTTCCCATTGCGAGGGATACCAATAGAGATAGTGCTGCGGTTAGCAGGATCCAGGGATTTACGAGGTGTAGATACGATTCTACAGCCCATATCTTATCGAAGAGAGTCTTCCTATACACTCCTCGTTGCTTAGCATATCTCTTCAGCTTTAAAAAGAACGTTACTAGGTGTTGCGCTCTCCTAACCATTCGATCACGCTGTTTGGGGGAAACAGGTTCGTATACCCATACATCATCTGCTTGAATAGCTCTATAGCCAGCGAAAGCAATGTAACTACCAAACGCACTATCATCAGCTTCAGGAAAATCTGGCAATCCAATCTTATCTATGATGCTCTTTCTTATTGCGAGCAGTGGCCCATTGTGGATGGGTGTAGACCATAGCTTGGATTCAGCAACTCTTAGCACATTATAGTAATCCCTATAAATGTTGTGGATACCACTATCGTTACCAAGATACTTTATGCTACCTGTAACAGCACCGATACAAGGATCCGCGAAATAGCTAGTAACATTTTTAAGTGCATTCCTATCCCAAGCACAGTCATCGTCTGTAAACACAACTACCTCAGTATCACTAGAAACGTGCTTAAGACCCTCAAGTACGGCATTAAGCTTACCACTTCTACTTGGTCTAACCACAAGCTTTAGATTAACATCTCTATGTTTTTCATACCATTCTTTAACTCTTTCAGCTGTTCCATCAGGAGAATTGTCATCTAAAACAATAACTTCAACCAAGTCTCTAGGGTAGTTTTGTTCATAGATGTTATTCAAACGTGAAACAATATTCTTTGCAGCCATATAGGTGGGTAAGACTATAGCAACCTTAGGTCTATAGTTATGGTCTCTCCTCACGTTCCATGGTTTGTGAAACCATCTTCTCTTGAAATATACGTAATACGCTAAAGGTATTGCAAAGTGCGTTAAAGCTAGTCCTAGGCCTATGACGATGAATACATTAGCTACTGCCATATTTGTTTAGGTAGTGTTCTCTTCACAATGAGTAGAAACGCTCGTTCTCTTGATACTCTTAACTATGTTAAGCGCCATATTTCTAGTTTCGAATATGTTTCATGGTGCTCTATAAAATTTTGTCTGTTTATTAGATCTAAAGATCTAACTGTTATTCTTTTCTCCCTTGGTCATATCTTTACTTTAGTACTGATTCATCTACGAGTTTTCCAGTGGTTTTCATGTTTCAGCACTTTCGCAGAGCTCTATTAACAATACCGCTATAGTTCCTAATGGTTGTGGCTAGGCTTACTAATGAGGCTGCGACATAGTTAACATTGGTATTACTGGTATCAATGTTGCTGGGATTATTGTTGTTGCAAGTAGCGAACTATGCTGTCTATACACAAGCATTAGGCTCTGCATTCATGTAAATGACCTTACTAGATCGAAGGACATTATGCGGCTAGGCTTAGCAACTCTACACGTTATTAGTAATCTGATGCACTATTGGCGCGTTTAGCTAGCACGATTTTGTAATGTTCGCCTTCCTAGCCATATACTCTGTACATTAATGGATTATTTAAGTAGAATATACCTATAGCTAAGAGCCTTGATACATTCTTTAGTAGCTCGTGTAATTTGTGTATGGAGTTTTTCATAGTCAGGATTATCCCGTAGAACAGGGCTTTTCCGCGGAGGGTATGAAGTTCTATTTCGAGAAATATCCTATAGAGTATGGATTTAAGTATAGGTGATTTGATCTCTTTCCACCTACGAGATACTATAAGAATTGCTCTGCTCTCTTGTTTTAGGGTTCTCC
>CAZUDD010000241.1:0-1971 GCA_964619665.1 uncultured Desulfurococcaceae archaeon
CAGAATCCTCCCACCGCAATACATGATCCGTTCTCAAAACATTTCTTCAATGAATTGAACAGCGTTGGGTCTTGTCGTGATAATTCGTATATATAGTGGGTTGAGGTTATACCTATAGCAATATACGGGAACTTCTCCTTATAGAGTAGTAATGTAGAGATTGTACCAAGGAGTTTCTTCTTGAAGAGCTCATAATTCCATAACCATAGGTAGTCTAAATGGGTTGTAGCTATAGCATACAGTACACCCTTCTTACCGTACTTAGAGACAAGCCTTGATAATTCATCGCGTAGAGTCTTCATGGAATGATCGATAAGCTTTTCAAGTCTATGATAGTCGACACCTCTACAACCAGCTTCCTTCAAGACAGTATATGGTATCTCCATTATCTTTCCTAATGTTATGGGATAGGAAAGTTCACGAGATTCTATGTATTCTTTTACATATTGAAGATGAAATACCTCAATGCCATCGATAGGTACTTGTGATAAAATTCCATCTATAAGACTTTTGAGATCTTTACCAAAATCAGAACCTGAATTCTTTAACCATAGATCGTATAGGACTTCAAGAGTTTTGGCGAATTTGTATAGCTTATTGTATCGATAGATAATACAAGCAGAATTGAAGATATTAACTCTATTGATAGCTCCTAATCCATTAAGAGATCTACCAAAGAATTCCAGCTTTAATTCATTGAATTGTCTTATTAATGGAATTTCTTTGAATCCTTCACGATAGGAATGATATGGTTTATTATCAAGATATATTAATCCTTCACTATTAGCGTCTACTCTAAGATATGTGGACATACTATCGTTATTGATTACCTCAAATCTGTCTATAGAGCTAAAAACTTTAATACCATCTTTCCATACATACGGCAGTTCAACTACGATATTGTTGCAATACCAACGATTTAGTATCTTAATTTTTGCAATAGATAATGCTTTGAGAAGCTCTATCTTGTATAGATTAGGTTCTATCCCCATATAGCTACCCATAACGTGAAGCACTCGATATGAGACAAGGATAAAAGTTTAGCTATGTTTTGTCAGCAATTAACGAATTGACAAGTCTTCATCCCGAGTAAAGTATTGTAAGAATTCTAAAGAGCAATCCACAAACACAACATTTTTGTCTAGTATAAGAGCATCAACTATCAGTTCAGGAAAAGGTTTTAGAGGTTTTGATACTCCAAACACCACTACATTTTCACAACATGCTATACATTTAAGTACTTCATCTAGAATATGCTTTGAAATTTGTCCTTCTTCGGATTCGCTACAATGGGTATACAATGTATACAATGGAAAGCTACGATATGGCAATATCTCCTGTATTGATCTACAACACGAAATAAATGCATATACATAGTATCTCTTTTTAATGACAATGTCAATGATCTTTTTAGTAAATTCAAGATTTTCACAGAATCTATCACCAATAATTATTGTTGCTTCGTTAAGTAAGTATGTAAAGTTATTCAAAAACTCCTTCAATCCTAATACACGAATCAAATAAGACATCACCTTTTAGAATAGTTAAAGAGTAGACAGGCATAATTTCACTAATTCCAAGAAGTATAGCTGTAAATCCTGGCCTATGAATCTTGAATACAATATGACTACGACTTCGAGAAATTAGTACTAAGGAGTTATACATACTCGATAGTTCAGTTATTAGATTCTCTAAGGTCTTCGAGTAGTAAGAAAATATTATTCTATTCCTTTTAGGCGATGAATCTTTTCTTGCGTAATTACTAGATGGGTAATAGCTTAAAATGACTAAATTCCGGACTGCGTATTCATCTCTATGTTTAGTTAGGTAGGCATAGATGCGATTAGCATTTTGCACATGATTAAGTGCGTCCACACCACAAACAACTACGTGTTCGAATTTACTGCATGTCCCTGCAATATATGCGTTATAGCTCTTCAATAGCTTGATTATGAATATGTCGTCTAGTAC
>CAZUDD010000242.1:0-1967 GCA_964619665.1 uncultured Desulfurococcaceae archaeon
TTTCTATATAGAACGTAAAGTGGTAGTGTTGGAGGAAGAATGAATATGAGAAAAATTGTTAATGTAAAACCAATCTTCTCCACAATGCCATAAGAAGGCGATGTGATGCAGGCAAGAGCTATCAGTGCGCATAGGGAAATCCATGCGATACAACAGAAGGTATAGACTTTTATGGCAATTCTTCTATGCCTAACACCCCATTTAAAAATATCTATGATAGAATTGATTATACGCTGCAGCATATTCGCTCCAATTCATGTATAACCAACATGAACTATTAAATCTCTCCCAATTACCTTAAGGAGCATGCACTATAAAGGCTCACAATAGCATAGAAGCTGGCTGAAACTCCATTAAAAAGGTGTTGAGTTCACAGTATTTTGTACACTGTAAACGTAGAGGTAGATGTATTGTACAGCATTAAGGGATACAATGTTTAACGAAAGGACTTCTTTAGATTGTGAGCCAATACCTTAAAAACCATTCTCTAAATCTACTCATTGTTTATCTATGTGAATACTCATGGAACTTTTTCAAGATCTCTTTTGGTATAGGGTTTATGTACTTCAACCCTATTTGGGAAGCGAGAAACTCAAAGCCTGTATCAGTAGTAACGATAGCTTCGGCATTCACCATCAGAGCTAGAGCTAGATAGCTACAGTCGCAGACATCATGATTGAGCTTTTGAGCAAGTTCAAAACTCTTCAGAAGCCATTTTCTGCCTAAACCGACATATTTTATGTCTATAGCATTGAGAAAACTCTTGATAGCTTCGTAGGCTTCATGGCGATCGATATTTCAAACACGTGTTAATATCCATAGAACTCTGTATGGCGTAGCACTATGTGCATACACCTCAACACCTTGTTTAAGAAGTCTATTGAGAAGCTCATAAACATAAGGATGATCAGGATGATCTTTAACTAGGTATATAGCGGGGATATTCACATCTATGACAACTCTACTCAGATGCAAGTGCTTCACCAGCATCTAGAAAGGCCTCTTTTCCCCATTCAGATCGACGCTCAACAAACTTGACCATATCTTTTTCTATGGTAAGCACAATTTTATCATCTTCTACATGTATTCGAAGTCTAGTACCTTTTCTAATACCCAGAGCTCTACGTATCTCAGAAGGAATGTAGATTCTCCCTTTCTCGTCTACTACGACCACAGTCACATTCCCACCAAAACACATTATATCCAACAGTGGGAATGAAATAGCATTCACACCATCAGCTTTTCAGCTATTCATAATCAAGAGATAATCAAGAGCTACCTTAATAGCTTGTTAACATAGCAAAACAGAGGTAGAGGTGATTGTAGAGGTATAGCTATGGTTAAGTGTATTCCTGGTTGTTGTAGATGTTGTTGGAATACTGAGATGATGCTTCTTGAAGAAGATATTGAGAGAATTAAGAGTCTTGGCTATAGATTTGAAGATTTTGCCTATATCGATGATCAGGGATTTATCAGGTTAAAGAATGTTAATGGACACTGTGTATTTCTTGATCCAGAAACATGTAGATGCAGAATATACGAGTTTAGACCTATTGGCTGTAAACTCTACCCCATAATATATGTTGAGGGTATTGGGCCTACAATAGATAGTGAATGTCCAGCTAAAGATACCGTTACTATTGATGAGTTCCTAGAGAAATCAAGAATATTATTGAAAGTTATTGAAAAGCTTAGAAGAGAAGCTAGGGCTAGAAGGAGACTGTTAAATCGATAGCAATATACAATCAATTAACAACTAGGAATGAGTGTTTATCATGGCACTAGATCCTAGCTATAGAACAAGAGCTGGTACACACTTCTACAATAGAGAACGAGAGGTATCGTTTCTGTTGAATAGAATCAATAGATCCTGTATAGTCATTGTATGGGGTCCAAGAAATGTAGGTAAATCTGAACTCCTTAGATATATAGCTCATAGAATCTTTGATAACTACATAGTCTATCAC
>CAZUDD010000243.1:0-1963 GCA_964619665.1 uncultured Desulfurococcaceae archaeon
CAAAGATGAATAGATCGTGATTTCTAGAACTAGCTATATACTTCTCCAAATCAATACCACTAATACTCTCTAGATCAACAATACATAGATTAGAATCAATGCATTCTCTAGGATAATATGTTTTTCTAGGTTCAACACCTAGTAGATATCGATAAGCTTTATCCAGTATATCTATCAATGTATTTGTTAAGATCAATTCTAGTAACCTCGAAAAATCCTAGATCTTAACTTCGTTATAACA
This sequence comes from uncultured Desulfurococcaceae archaeon, assembly GCA_964619665.1. Lineage (GTDB taxonomy): Archaea > Thermoproteota > Thermoprotei_A > Sulfolobales > Ignisphaeraceae > CAZUDD01. The sequence continues at coordinate 242 of CAZUDD010000243.1, forward strand.
TCAATGTGATTAGCAACTTTAAATCTGTTCAATAAACTACATAGTCTATTCATTGTATAGAAGGTTTTTAGCTGTGAAAAGCTAGTTCTGTACTAGTCTAGTAATTGATTGGGATGGTATCTATGGCTTTGAAGAGCTCTATATGCGAAGTATTTATGTCTAGATATCTACCTGCTATTAAGGCTGCTATAGCTAAGGAATTGATTGAGAGATACGGATATAGTCAGTTAAGAGCTGCTAAAATGGTTGGTTTAAAACAACCTGAACTCAACTATATTCTTCATGGTAAGAGAAGATCTAGAGAACTCAATGAATTGATAAACAATAGTATTTTCCGTAATATTGTTAGAGAAGTTGCTGAAAAACTACATAGAGGTGAAGATGTATCTCTGTGTAGTATATGCTCCACACTAAGATCATCGAATATCATTAGGATTGGTGATTAACCTGTTTTCTCAACGGATAGTACAACATGGTTCTTCTCGTCTAGTCTAACAAGACCTCTAGATACAAGGTTTTGAATTGCTAATGCAATCCAGTATTCATGTATTCTAAGATCTCTCGATATCGTGTCTATAGAACTCTCTCTATTCTTTTTAAGATACTCAAATACTTTGTTCGCTATATACTCGATAACTCGATCTGTATAGCTATTGATGAAGTCTACAACACCAATAGCTGTATTCATGTCTATACCGAGTACAGAAACAACATCTTTAACTGTTATCGATAGAGGTAGTTTACTTTGACTACACTTCAACTCTATATATCTATAGACAAGATCTTCAAATTCCTTCAATTCCTCTTCTCTAGCATACTTCTCTAGGTGTAGAAATGTCTCTAGATCAAGTTCTATCCTTATCTTCTTAGATATCAAATGGTATTTCTTGATAGTTCTACTATCCTGTTTCTCTATAGAGATATGTACTAGACCTGCTTTAACTAAATCGTTTAGATGGTTTAGAACTGTTGATAGTTTTAGATTGAGTTCATTTGCTATCTCTTTAGCAGATAGAGATCCTTTCTCTAGTAATAGCTTCATTATCGATAGCTTAGGACCACTAGTCAATACATCGAGAACTCTCTTTGCTAGTAATGGCCTTTTTGATGGTATTACAAGCTCATCCATTGTCTATTCACGCTGAATATCAACATCTATAGCACTATTCTCAGCAGAAACATCTATACAAAGTCTTGACTTAGCCTCTTCATAACCACGATCTACAAAACCACTATGTACTCTCTGTTTGTTGAGATCTATACCGACATAGCTATTGAGACTATCTATCTTCTTAATAGCTATCTTGGTATCTCTATCTATCTTCAAGTTCATGTTTATATAGCTGTTGAGTGAATCTATCGATATATTTGTTGATCCTTCATAACTATGGAATCCAACACCAATATCTATAGATGATGATACTGCATCTATACTTAGATTAGCTTCATTCATTTCTTTGAATCCTAAGCTAACAGAACTCGACTTAGCGTTAACAATAACGCTTCTAAGTATATCTGATGATAGTTCTATAGCTACAGAACTACTGATAGCATTTAGTATCAGTGTCTTAACAGCATTTCTAGGAATTTCAATATCGACTATATATCCATTGACATCGATTTTCAGTAATCCTCTATCTCTATCATATTCAACACTATATCTCCCATGATCAATGTCGAATCCTAGTGTACTCTTATAGATCTTAATGTCTACTGTACTCC
>CAZUDD010000244.1:0-1958 GCA_964619665.1 uncultured Desulfurococcaceae archaeon
CCCTGAGTAGCGGCTACGGTGAGTGAAGATGAGCCGTAGTGTCTGCCGTGAGGGGGTTTAATCTAAGGATTCTTGATGAGCTTTCTTGTTTTTCAGTACTTCTAAACATAGCGATTCTCTTCCATGGAGTTAGGGAAGCACCGAGGTGATGAGGAGTATTGCTTAGCTTATTGGTGTAGTACATGAATGTCGTGACGAGTAAAACTTATCTCTTAAAGTGCTGCTCAACGTTGTTGTCTGAACCCTATTGTGTAGCTTATGTCTAGAGATTTTTGGTGTGTTGAAGGGCTTAGTTTTGGAATAGTGTTTAATCTAATTAATGCGGTAAGATTGTGTGAATTGGATAGCAGGGATTTGTCGTGTACATAACGTTTATTCCTAAGAGGTTTGTCTTAGCGTCTGGAAAAGTTGTTGAGCTTAAGGCTATCGATGTTGAGAAGGGACTTGTTGAAAAGACTTTGTTTAGGTTGTGGGTTCCAAACATTGATGATCTCTATAGGTATCTCATAGAGCTACAGGGATTCGAGAGCGCTATCCCTTCTTTTCCTAGGGGTGAGAGGTATAGTTTGAGAAAGGTTCTTGGTGATGTATGGGAGCTTCATTTGAGACTCTATAGCGATGGGTTTATCGATGCTGAGATTGAGATTCGAAGAGAGTATCTTGAACATATTGCACAGTCTAAGAGGATCAATGTTGTTTATGAACCGTATGAATTCTATAGAGAATTCTATGATAAGCTACACGTATTTTATGTTCCAGAGAATGACTGGATTGTTAGAATTGAAGAGAATTTCCAGATTAAACTTCGTGAACCTAGTACCTTAACACCCTGGAAACCAATTGTTGTTGGAGCAGTATTCGTAGGTCTCTTAACATATGCACTCTATAGACTGGCTAGAGGCAGTGAACAGTGAATATGTTGAGTAGAGTTGAGGAATTGAAGAAGAGGTTTAGAGAAGCCTTTGAGTATATCGAGAAAGGTGATGCTGTTCAAGCAGCTGAGAAGCTGTATAAAGTAGCTGAAAATGCAATAAAGATTCTATCAGAAATCAATAGGATTCCAGAACATGAAAAAGCTTTGAAGGAAGGTTGTTGGTGGACAAAACTACTTGATAGAGCTGCTCAGAGACTCAGAGATATCTATGGAGAGGAGCTATTAGATGCATGGACAACAGCTTATGAACTCCATAGAAAGGGATTCCATGAAGAACAGCTTACAGTAGAGGAGATTAGAGATAGAGCTTACAAAATCGAAGACCTGGTAAGAATCGTTGAGAAAGAAATCAAGAGAAGAAGTATATAGATAAACACATCGATAAATACATCATTGCAGAGCTATAAATACATTCTTCTTCACCATGTAATGAGTATCGCTACGATACTCGCTACGAATATCGCTGCAACACCTATTAACCACCAAGGCCTAGTCCACTTCTCATCTCCTCTCATACCATTCAACCTATAGACATGGTTCTCTAGGTCTAGTAGATCTATAGAGAGCCTATTGAACTCATAAACTCGAGCTCATAGAGAGCTTAATGATCTATTCTCTGGTTTTGTGGTAATATGCTTCCTGGTTGTTTCTTTGGGTTGGTGATGTTGATATATCTAGGTGTTTAGGTTTTGTGTAGATGGTGTTGGTATATCTCAACAGCTTGATTTTGGTGAAGTTATAGCTAAGATCAAGAGTTTTCTTGCTCAAACAAGTACTATGGCTAGTCTTCTAGTTGAACTTATGATTGTATCTGAGCTATGGTTTGAAGACTCAAAGATATGTCTAATTACATGGATTCCTGATCTAGATCCTAAATCCGGTAAACTCGTATATACAAAGAAACGTATTGTCTACAACATGAAGAGCAGCTACATGGAGATCAAGAGCGGAGAGAGCTAGAGGATTCCTCTTGTTAGACACCAAACCCTTGACCGAACTAATACTCTTCTGCATAGGGCTAGAC
>CAZUDD010000245.1:0-1948 GCA_964619665.1 uncultured Desulfurococcaceae archaeon
TTACTCAATTGAGTATAGCTATAGCGCTAAACAGTCTAGATAGTAATTGTCTGTCTATTGCTAGATGTGTTGAGAATTCATTGAAAGGTCTTGACTTAGAAGGGGATCTCTCGGTAAAAGCTAACAACTTATTGAGAATCGTACTTAAATGTATGTATAGAGAGCATGAATAGACGATTTCTACAGTTTAATTAGTTATATCGCTATAATCAGTAGGTGTACTTGTTGGAAAAGCTCTAGGTGTTGTTAATGTCGATGATAGAAAAACTCCGAATATTTGAGTCCATAGTTAGGGTACCTATATACGATGTTATTGGTGCTATTGGAAATAATAGAATTGCATATGTATCCAATGTCAACAACATTATGGCTTTATGGATCTTGAACCCATCAACTGGTGAAAAGATTCAGATTAGCAAAGACCCTATAGCAGGTGCTGCACGTACTAAATCATACTCTAACTATGCTGTATTCATTAGGGATATTGCTGCAGGTAAAGAACTTCATAGAATCTATATAGCCGATATTGAGTCTAGAGATATTGTAGAGCTGAAGAACATAGAGCCTATGAGAATTCTTAGTATAGCTTTCAATGGTAAGTACATAGCGTTTACAGCATCCAAAGAACGTAGTATTGAACTATACGTAGTTGATCTAGATGGAAACACAGTTGTACGTAGAGAACTGCATACTCTAGCTTACGTCACTGACTTAAACCATAGGTACGTTGTTGGTTATGGACCACTATATGGAGATTTAAGATCTTCAGAACTCATGGTGTTGGATATAAGTAGTGGTAGTTTAAAGGTGTTCACACCACGTAGAGGATCCAAGAATAGACCTCCAATGAAGTTAGTTGGTAGTAAGGTTGTATTTCAAAGTGATTTTGAAGGTAAAAACAAGATGTATATATATGATATTGAGAAGAATAGATTGGAGGAACTGAGGTTTACGCATAGGGATTACTATGAGTATCAACCTGTTGAAAACGTGGATATTGAGTGGGTTGATGGTAATCCTGTAGTTGTAGGTAAAAGAGATGGTAGGACTAAGATATTCATCGATGGTAGAGAAATTCCTTCACCACCAGGTTCGGTAAGAGGTATTGCAGTAATAGGAACCAAGATTTATTGCTCTATTAGTTCATTAAGATCTCCGTGGAAAATATATGAGATAGATGCTCAAACAGGAAATACACGTGTAGTACTAGAGAATGAGCTTTCAAAGGATATTGAAGAGTTGTTAGGTGATGTTAGGTTTGTAAAGTATAGATCTTTTGATGGTCTTGAAATTCCAGCATATGTTGTTGAGTCTAGAAAAATAAGTAAGCCAGGACCAACAGTCATCTACATCCATGGAGGTCCTTTTGCTGAAGTAGCTGATATGTGGAGTTCAGTGATAGCTGCATTAGTTGCATGTGGATACCATGTGATTGCTCCTAACTTCAGAGGTTCAACAGGTTATGGAAGTGAGTTTATGAATAAATTGATTGGTGATCCTGGTGGTGGTGATTTAGAGGATATTGTTGCAGCTTACAGATGGGCGATAACCAATGGCTTAGCTGATAAAGATCGTGTTGCAGTATTCGGTTATAGCTATGGTGGCTATCTATCTCTACTAGCATTAACTAGATATCCTAACTTATGGAGATGCGGTGTTGCAGGAGCATCTATTGTTGATTGGGAGGAGATGTATAGACTTGCTGATGCATCTTTCAAAAAAGCTATAGAGCTAATCTTTGGTGGTAAAAAGAAGAAACTATTTAGAGAACGTTCGCCCATAACCTACATAGATAAGATTAAAGCACCCATATGTATCATTCATCCACAAAACGACACACGAACACCACTAAGACCTGTTCTAAGGATGATCTCAAGACTATATGAAATGGGTAAAAGTTTTGAAGTACATATAGTTCCCGATATCGGTCATGCACCAACAACTGTAG
>CAZUDD010000246.1:0-1940 GCA_964619665.1 uncultured Desulfurococcaceae archaeon
GTTTTTAGGCAATAACATCTGTAAAGATGTGTATGATCGTATCCTCAACATAGTTCTTGCAAGCCTTATTCCACACGGTGTAACATCGGAAGGAGCTTCACTTCAACGCATGTTGAAATGGGTTCTCTTAGAATATATTCAGAATACCGTAGATATGGATGCACATAGAGTTAGAATATTGGTGAATATTGATAGAAGACAGCTAGAGATATATCATGATGGTAGAGACTTCAGAAATAAGGAGTTTGTTAAGGCTTTCACAATACCTGGATACTCATATGCAGGTCTAGGAACACAGCGTTTAATACATGGTCTAGGACTAAGATCTAGATCAGTATTCAATATAGCAAGAAGACTTGAAGTTCACTCTAGAGATTTTCATGTAAGATTTGAGAGACACTGTGAGAACCGTACATGGGTTATGCTAGCAGAACCACTAGAATGTGAAAGAGCTTGTGAGTATCTTAGACGTTTTGATAGAGAATTCAATACTGTATTTGTTATAGAGCCTGATAATTTTGAGAGTCTAGGCACAGCTCTTAGTGAAGTACTAGGCTATGAATATGCGAGGGAGCGTACAGAGAGATACTATATCACAGGTATTTCGGATAAGAACTTCGTTTTTATCCCCATAAAATATCTTGATAGTTTGAGATTGTCAGATCAGGAACCTGTGTTCGACATAGAGTTCTGTGTTCAAAGAAATGGAGCTGTAAATACTTTTCGAAGAGTATCTGTGTACATTGAAAATACAAATAGGTTTGGTGACGTTTACTACTATCGTGTTAAGGTAGAAGATGATTATCCTGATAAAGTGTCGTTGAGGAGTAAATGAGTTGTATTTGCTAAGAAGATTAGCTTTGAAGAGCAGTCTCTTAGAGGAGACTATGTTGTTTCAGTATTTAGAAGGGATGGAACTACACAAACCTGGATTGCAGTAGCATTCAAACTTGAACAAGTAGATACAATGTCTTCGAAATATATTTTGGTTCCAGAGATAGGCGATATACTCTATGGCGTTGTTGACTATAGTCGTACACTACCAGAGGGTATCTATGTTCCTATATACTATTTGCTGTATGGTGATTTCATAACTGACACCGTACGTAGATGTCCTCTAGAGTATGTTAGATGGAATGAAACTTTATCGAACGGATTTGTTGAACTTCTTAGAGAAGTTCTTGAAATACTTAAACGTGGTGATATTGCGGATCTCGATGCAAAAACAAGAACATTGGTTTTGAGACCATACATAAGGTCTAAAACAACTTTCTGTTCATTCCATGATAGACTTTTGCAAAGGGTACGAGATAGACTCGATAGAGAGGGAATTTTGTTGGTATATGGTTCTAGTCCTAGCGTTGATGTGGAGTTCAAGGAATTCAATAGGGAGAGCTCAATTCTTTTACCAAAGCTATTCTATCACCGTGAAAGAGGACTTGATGATCATGTGCTTAAATGTCTTTCTGAAGCTTGTCAGAAAGGTATTGTGCATAGAGATGGCTCTGTATGTATATGGTGAAGAAGGTTCGCGGAGTTATGCTGAGCGTAGATTTCAGCGTGAGGTACTACGTGAATTGATAGATAAAGGTATCTATATGAGTTTAAGCGAGATTCTTGCTCATAGTGATGCTAAGTGCTATGGAGAGATATACGGGAGGCTTATGGAGTTAATTGAAAGAAGTGAAGATTGTGAAGTTTTGAAAGAGGTTGTTGACACGCTGATCCGCGAGGATGAGCTTTGTATTACTAAGAAGCTAGGTATGGAGGGTATCGATAGAATGCTTAAGAATATTCCTGTAAAAACTGCTTCTGGCAAGGTCAAGAAGTTAGAGGATGTGCATTTCTTACCACAGGATATTGTCGAGAGACTTCCTGATAAAGCAAAAGACTATGTTGTAGATCCTCGTTGTGCTGAAGTGTTTAAGAAGTTAGTTGAG
>CAZUDD010000247.1:0-1931 GCA_964619665.1 uncultured Desulfurococcaceae archaeon
TTGTGAAGGTACGATTAATCTACAAGAACTACGTGAAAAATTGAGCAAGGATGTAATAATAATAAACAGGGGTGCTGAAAAGGGTATACTCGCATCAGTTCTCGATAAAGATATGAATGATCTAGCTCCTGCAATAATTGAGAAACTCGATATAGAGCAAAGAAAGATATGTATTATCACAGAGTACCCGGATGTAAATAGTATTCGAGGTATTGCAATAGGCAGAATTAAACTAAGCGAAGAATTTGAGGAAATCGGAAAACCAGTCAAATGTTTACTGTAAACAAACTAAGTGATACTCAATGTCATCATTAAAAGAATTTGTATCTCAGTTCAAAGACATAGTCTCAATCGCTAACATCCTCAAAAGAGAATTTGAAGTTACAAAGATATTGAGAAACTATGAACCTAGAATTGTAGTGTTTAGAACTAGTCATTCAAGTTTTCAATGTGTAGGTAATGTATTTGCATCTAGAGAAGCTCTGTATCGAATTCTTGGAGTATCAGATGATATTGAAGCATACAAAAAGATTTTGTATGCTGAATCACATCCCTCGAGACCAATAGAAGTAAGTTTTGAGGACTATTTCAAGGAAGTTGAAGTAGATCTAAACCAAATACCTTTTGTGAAATTCTATCCTGAAGATGGTGGTTACTACACATCAGCTTCGATAATTGTGAGCTGTATTGATGGTATATGCAATTCTTCTATTCATAGGGTTATGTTCATAGATAAAAGCTCGGTTGTAGCAAGAATCGTACCTAGACATTTAAGAAAGATCTATGATATGTATCGATCTCGCAATATGTATACCCCCATAGCAATAGCTATAGGTGTCCCTCCCATAGCATTACTAGCTTCAGCACTATCACCACCTTTTGGTATCTTTGAGTTTGACGTTGTATCAAGAATAAGGCCTCTTAAGATAGCATTTACACCAAAGTATAAGATACCTGTACCGGTCCCATCAGCTATAGTATTGGAAGGTGTAATAACAGATACTCTAGTACGTGAAGGTCCATTTGTTGATATTCTAAGTCTCTATGATAGACAGAGATATGAACCATTGATTAAGATAGAGAGAATGTATGTAAATTACGATGAATACTTCCATATAATATTGCCAGGTGGTAAAGAACATAAACTACTTCAGAGTTTCTATCGCGAAGTGAAAATATTTGATGCTGTTTCACGTGTTGTACCAAGGGTTTGTAAAATAAGGCTAACTGAAGGTAGTGGTTCTTGGCTTCATGCAGTGATGTCCATAGAGAAACTACATGAAGGTGATAGTAAAAATGCTCTCTTAGCAGCTTTTGCTGCACATCCAAGTCTTAAAGTTGTTACAGTTGTTGACTGTGATATTGATGTGGATAATCCAGTAGAGGTAGAATGGGCTGTAATGACTAGAGCAAGATTCTCAAAAGACATTGTGTTAATAAGAGATGCACGTTGCTCAACTCTTGATCCAAGCTCAGATGATGGGCTATGCGATAAACTAGGTATTGACGCTACTATACCTTTAGATAGAGATAGGAAACTCTTTATAAAAGCTTCAATAGGTAGTGACTAGGCGAAAACTTGTACCTGACTAAATGGGAAGAAAAAGCATTACAGGGAGAATTTGGTGAAGATCTTAGGATAGCTCTTCACACCATAGTTAAGGTAGGTGAATGCCTTGGAGCTACACGCCTTATACCTATAAACCATGCCCATATTTCGGGCATATCCGCATTCAATGTTGGTATTTATGGTGTTGAATTTCTTAGAGATCTTAAAAGAGTTGGAGCTCAATTCAGGGTCTATACAACAGCTAATCCCTGTTCTCTAGCAATATTCGAGAATGTCGATGAGCTTCACTATGAAGAAGATATCAAAAGACTTCAACGAGAAATAATGGATATTCTCATCTCTATGGGTGTTGATGAAGAGA
>CAZUDD010000248.1:0-1912 GCA_964619665.1 uncultured Desulfurococcaceae archaeon
GTGAAAACTTTTGTCCTGATTTTGCGATTAAGGTCCTATGTGTAGATAGTGGTGAAGAGCATGTCGAGAAAACTAAGAAAACTATTGAGTGGTAATGAAGCTGTTGCTGAAGGAGCTCTAGCTGCAGGATGCAATTTCTATGCAGGGTACCCTATAACACCTTCTAGCGAAATTATGCACTACATGGCTAGAGAGCTTCCCAAGAGAGGAGGTATCTTTATACAAGCAGAAGATGAACTTGCAGCAATAAACATGGTTATTGGTGCTTCATGGGCTGGTGCTAAAGCTATGACAGCTACAAGCGGACCAGGTTTTTCATTGATGCAGGAAGGGATAGGATATGCTGTTATGACGGAAACTCCATTGGTAGTAGTTAATGTGATGCGTGTTGGACCTGCAACAGGTCAAGCAACTAAACCGGCACAGGGAGATATAATGCAGTGTAGATGGGGGAGACATGGAGATCAATGGGTGCCAACACTAGCTCCTTCAGCACCTCAAGAAGCATACGATATGACGATAAAAGCTTTTGAAATAGCAGAAACTCTTAGAACACCTGTAATAGTGTTACTCGATGAGTTCATAGCTCATGGAAGAGAAGTAGTTGAAGTCTATGAACATGTTGAGATACCATCAAGACCGAGACCTAAATCCCATGATGAACCAGTATTCGGATCTAAAGATCCTAGAAAAGCTCCTCCTATGCCACCTCTAGGAGAAGGATTCTACGTTATAGTTACTGGTTCAACACATAATGAGTATGGATATAGAGATGTTCATAGTTTTGAAACTCACTACAAATTGATAACAAGAATTAAGGAGAAGATTTGGGGTAACATTGATAAGATATTCATGTACAATGTCTATGGAGATCGCAATGCAGATATATGTGTTGTATGTACGGGTTCTGTATGTAGATCAGCTATTGAAGCATACAAAAGATTAAAGAGTACATCTTCACTGAACGTAAAGGTCTTAGCGTTGAAGACTTTATGGCCTTTGAACTATGATATTCTTAGAAGAGAACTCGAGGTATGCAGGATTGTAGTTGTACCGGAGCTAAATCTAGGACAACTAGTATTTGATGTCAGAGTAGCTGTCGATGATGAAAGGACAAAGATAGTTCCTTTAAATAAAGTTGGTGGTGGTATACCAATCTATCCTTCGGAAATTATTGAAAGCATACATAAAGCTCTGAAGAAGTAGGGTGATCCTATGAGTATGATTGAGAAGCACTATTCAAGGAAATATCTAAGAGAGGAATGTCTACCAACACCTTTTTGTCCTGGATGTTTTAATGGTATAATTATGAACGCTATGTTTAAAGCATTTGAAGAGCTAGGGATTGAAGATTTAAAGAAGTTTGTATTTGTGAGTGGCATTGGTTGTTCATCTTGGATACCCAATCCCTTCATTAAGGTTGATAGCATTCATACTCTCCATGGAAGAGCAATACCTGTAGCTACAGGTATAAAGTTGGTACGACCAGATCTTGAAGTTATTGTGATTGCTGGAGACGGAGATCTCGTTTCTATAGGAGGTAATCACTTACTTCATGCTGCAAGAAGAAATATGGACATAGTTGTTGTGTTAGTAAACAATCTTGTATATGCGATGACTAGAGGTCAAGTAGCACCAACAACTCCTATTGGTATGAAGACTGCAACAACACCTTATGGAAATCCTGAACCTCCATTAGACGTTGCTTACACCTTGATATCAACTAATGCTAACTATGTTGCTAGATGGTGTATTTCAAACTTTAATCAGCTTAAGGAAAGTTTTAAGGATGTTATTTCTCGTATTAAACGCGGTTTCAGATTTATAGAAGTATATGCACCCTGCATAACATATGTTGTTAGATACGAAGGCTTAACATCAGGTCAAAAAATTCGTGAATTATGGACAAAGT
>CAZUDD010000249.1:0-1897 GCA_964619665.1 uncultured Desulfurococcaceae archaeon
TTGAAACTCTCTAACCCATCTATCCTTTCAAGATGTTTATACGATACAGCTATGGGTACAGGATCAGAAGTATGCGCTTTAACCTCTGGTGGTGTCGCATGGTCTGCTGTTATAATGATAGCATATCTGTCAATATCTATTTCTTCAAGCAGTTTCTTCATGTATAGTCTGTCGATGTCCTCTATAGCTTTAACCTTAAGATCTTTCTTTCCATCATGACCTGGCTCATCTGGTCCTTTAAGATGTACATAGACTACATCGACTCTATCTAAGAGTTTCAATGTTGCTTCAACTCTTATGCTATAGTCATACTCTTTATCTCCAGTAGCATAGGGTACACCAGCTACTTCCATTCCCACAAGTCTTGCAATGCCATATTCAACAGGCATTTCTGCTACAGCACCAAATCTAAGACCATGGATATTCTCAATTCTTAGAACCCTAATGTATTCTGCACATGCATCTCTCAATAACAATGCATTTGCCTTTAAGAGTCCTCTTCTTTCACGCTCTATATTGATTGGATGTTTATCGAGAATCTCGATGACCTTCTCTGTGAATGCATTTACAAGTTCAGCTGTTATTTCGGCACTCTTACTCTGCGTAAGTGGTCTACACTTCATGATAAAGGGACTTGGCTCTCTAGAACATATAGAGATCTTGTCCTGTGTGCGTATATATGCGGGATCTGTATTCGTAACTTCATCACTTAGTCTATGAGATCTACTGCCAATAACGACAACAGCTCTATGACCAACAGTTGCTTTTACACGCGCATAACCATCGTAAATTCCTAGATCTATACCATCAATCGCTTTAGCTAGTTCTTTTGCTTCTTCAGATGATAGCGATCTTCCAACACGTCTATCAATGACTCTTTTTGTTTTGCTATCTACTGTAGCGAAATTAGCTCTAAATGCAACTTCATAACCTTCTCTAATCTCTATTCCAGCACCAAGAGCTTCTAGGATACCTCGTCCAATTCGGTATTTAGTGGGGTCGTATCCAAGTATAGACAGAACTGCTTGATCGCTTTCTGGTGCTATATCCTTTGAGATAGGATAGAATCCACCAGCAATACTATATCTCATGAGGGAATCTATAGCAGGTTTTTTAGCTAGTTCAAGTGATGTCGGTCTATACTTGATAGAGTCTGCTACGCCATCGAGTATAATAAGTAGTACCTTACTTGGTTTAACCATGTACACGCACCAATGTTACACGATTGGTACTAACGTCTAAAAGTATTTTTAGCTAGTGTCTAAAGCTCTGTTCTCAGTGCTAAGAACTATTGGTGAGAATTGTTGAGACGAGTTTTTATTGTTGGTGTAGGCATGGTTCCGATAGGCAGACATTACGATAAGGATTTTAGTTCACTTGTGGCTGAAGCAGCTCTACGTGCTTATGAAGAGGTTAAGGAGCTAAAGCCGCAAGCTATTGTTGTTGGTAATATGATGAGTAGTTCTCTATATCAACAGGATTCGTTGGGAGCTCTAATAGCTGATGCTATAGGATTGAGAGGTTGTGGTGCATTTAAAGTTGAAGCAGCTTGTGGAAGTGGGGGTCATGCTGTTGCTGTAGGGTATAGCTTAGTTGCTTCAGGTCTATACGATCAAGTAGCAGTTGTTGGTGTTGAGAAAATGAGTGATTATCCCACCTCATATGTGTCTCTAGCTCTTGCTCAAGCAGCAGATGCAGAGCATGAACTAATCTATGGTACAACATTTCCTGGCCTCAACGCCATAGTCATGCGCAAGTATATGCATGATTATGGTGCTAGTAGAGAGGCATTAGCTTTATGGCCTGTAAGAATGCATGAATATGCAGTCCACAATCCATATGCTCAGCTAAGGTTTAGAATTAAAGTAGAGGATGTATTGAAATCACCAGTTATAGC
>CAZUDD010000250.1:0-1868 GCA_964619665.1 uncultured Desulfurococcaceae archaeon
GTAAATACACGTACATATGATACAATCTTGTATAGAAATATAGCGTTGATACCGATAATGCTAAGAGATGCCCCGAGCTAATGATGAGTATTGCACGTGCTGAAATAGTGATGATCTCCACCGGGGTCTGATCACTTTTTAACTATGTAGAGATCTAGTGTTACATGGTATTTTCTAGGACCAACACTCCTTATCACGTGATATCCTCTAACATATACTTTAACACCATGTTTTTCTGCTAACTCTGTGTATATGCTGATGGTTTTCGATATAGCTTCTTTCCTATTCCGAGCTTCAACAAATTCATGTGGATGTATATAGCCTTCATCTTTAAGAGATCTTAGAGCACAAGGAAAAACTGGATAGCTTAACTCTGGAAGTGGTAGAAGTATCCTATCGAAACGAGATCTAAATGCATCACATAGTCTAGTAGCATCTCCATGAATAACCTCGTTTATGCTCTCAACATGGTTAAGCTCTGTATTCTTTCTAAGTAGTTTAATTGCTATAGGATTTATATCTATGGATAGAATATACGAAGGTTTGGCATGTCTAGAAATCACTATGGTGTAACCTCCAATCCCTGCAAAGAGATTGAGTATTTCTTCACCTTCTCTAACCTGTTTAGCTATCCTTATATGGTCATAGCTTAGAGTTGGAGATACATATACATGCTCTATATCCACCATGAACGAACATCCATGTTCTCTATATATGGTTGTTGTTTTTCTAGAACCAGCAATATGTACATATCTACGCGTTCTCTCAATACCCTGAACAGGAGATATAGCTAACCAGACACTCTCTATATATGGAATTGATTTTAGAAGCTCTTCACCTAAGGGTTTCAACAATTCGATATCTATATCGAAGGGTTTACGAATTATAGCGATATCACCTATAATCTCAATTCTCTTCCATATCTTCTTAGCGAGTTCAGGTCCAAGTACTTTCTCTGCCAATGATCTTAGAAGTGGTTTATCCATGGCGTCCATCGCAGTCTATACGGTTCGTGATCTACTCAATTCATCGAGGAATTTAATTCTTTTAACTGGGTGTGGATGTGTTGAGAATAGATCTGCGAGTCTACCAACTCTAGCTCTCTTCAACTCATTGATAACTCTCTCAACAACTTCATCGGATATATGTCTTGTTAAGAATCTAGGTGTTGCTTCAGGATCTGTTATGAATAGTGATTTTAGTGCTGTATACCTCGAGATGTTTATACCCATTCTCTTGAGCCTATCACTATCTATCATTATTCTCACAAGACCTCTCTGTAGTTTTCTACTACCATCTTCAACAATTAGTGCAGCATGTGAATCTGCATAATATTCTCTTAATCTGCTTAGCCAAAGTACTATGAAGTTGAATACAAATGCTAGTAAGAGTAGTAGTGCACCAATTATAACTGCTAGAATTGGTGCACTACCTTCTCTTCTTCTCTCTCCAACACCTAGTACAGCACCGAATAGACCTAATCTAAAGAGTAGATTTCCAAGCCAATATAGTAGAGCTGGTATTATGCTAACAATCATCATTATGACTACATCTCTATGCTTGAGATGGCCAATCTCATGTGCTAGAATAGCCTCGATCTCATCTCTAGGAGCTATCTCTATTAGTCTACGTGTAACTGCAACTCTAGGCCCTGTTAACGGACTTTCATATGCAAATGCATTGGGTATATCGATATCAGCTATACCAACTACGGGAACCTTCTTTAACCCTGATTTCATAGCTAATTTCTCAACCATTTCTACAAGCCATGAATACCTAGTACTCGTTTTCGATATGTGTTTAACTCTATAGATTGCCTCTATTATGTATGGTGCAAATAACCACTGAACTATGTGAATGAACACAAC
>CAZUDD010000251.1:0-1862 GCA_964619665.1 uncultured Desulfurococcaceae archaeon
GATCGATGCAACTGATAGCTCTGCTCTCTTATCAAGTTTTTTAACATAGTCAAAACCGTACAGGATATTATCTATGAAGTTTCTGAGATTAGGATTTGCAACATTCTTATCATAAACTGCTTCAACAGATGCTTTACCAAGTCGACGTGGAAGGGATTTCCAATCGGGATTCCCTTTCACAGTCTTGGTTATGGATATACCGTAGTCTACAAGCTTAACAATATCACCTTCTGAAGTAACCATACCCCCAACAACACCAACTCTTTTACCTATTACGATTCTTAGCCCCATCTCTATATGTGAACCTCTAGAAATTCTATCGATAGCATTTCTAAGAGCTAAAATGTCAGTATCGATAATCTCTCGAACATAGACTTCTGCTTCAACACCTCTTTTTCTAAGCTCACTCAAAGCTTTGTCAACAAGCCGAAGAATTGCCATCTATTATACACCTCCGACAATAATTCTCCTTATTCTTACGTGTGGACCTCCATGACCTACATGAACCATTTGATTACCTTTACCACAACCGCCAAAGATAGTTGTAGTCATTTTTAAGTCGTTTGCAACAGCATCGATCTCCTTTAGAGTCTCTAAAATCATACCACTAACCACAACACCTCTCACAAGTTCAACTGGTTCACCATTTTTAATGATATATGATGGACCTACCTTGAAAGTAAATGTACCAGTAGCAGGATTAACTTGACCTCCTTCAACTCCTACACCTCTAAGGTATATACCGTATGAAATACCTTCGAATAACTCATCAACTTTCCAATCTCTTGGAGCTAAGTATAGGTTTGTTTGTCTTACAAGAGGTATTGATGCGAAATCTTGTGCTCTAGCATTTCCTGTAGGTTCTTGACCTAGCTTTAGAGCCGTAAATCTACTATGGAGATAAGACTCCAAGACACCATTACGCACTAACACGGTTCGTCTTTTTATAGTGCCTTCATCATCGTATGGAACAGGATAACCACCTTCAACTAGACCTTCATCAATTATTGTCACAAGATCACTAGCAACCTTCTCACCAACTCTACCATGGAGAATAGATATACCAGCTTCAACTTCATCTCCTTCGCTTGCATGACCAAATGCTTCGTGTAGTAATAGACCTATCAATTCATTGTCTATAACAGCAATATAAGTTCCAGGAGAAGGAGTCTTAGCTTGCGAAGCCCTAATAGCAAGATCGTCTATCTCTTTTACAAAATCAAACCAATTATGTCTTCTGATAAACTCATAACCTTCAATAGATGATAGTGAGTGATGAATTCTCTCAGCATGTTCACCATACTTAGCTACAGCTGTATGTGCAATACCTGTACCCATTACCTCAATCTCTATGTGAGCTCCTTCAGAGGATAGAAATAATCTGAAATCTCGTTCAACTCCAAGTCTAGTAATTGCTGAAGCTATTTCTCTTCTAGATATACTATCTCGGTTAAGCTCTTCTACAAGCTTAATTTTCTCTTCTTTATCAACTTCAAAGGGGTTCTCCTTAAACTTTACTCTGAACTTATCTCTTACAATAGCATGGTCAGCAAACTCAATTTTTCTCGCTCTACCTTTAGAAGATTTTGCAAGTGTAAAAGCATGTTCAAGCATTTTTTCTAGGCCCTTCCTTGATATGTCGGTTGTATAAGCAAAGCCCATATATCCATCAACTATAACGCTCATCCCAACACCTTTGATTACTGAAAAACTATATTCTCTTAGAACCCCATTGTCATAGACAATCAATTCATATTCTTTTTCTTGGTATCTGATATCAGCATATTTAGCACCTTTCTTTAAAGCCTTGTCAATGATTTTCACTAGTAGATCTATATCGACCATAATTAAAACCCAGAAAA
>CAZUDD010000252.1:0-1856 GCA_964619665.1 uncultured Desulfurococcaceae archaeon
GTTCTATAGGTATTGCTATGACTTTCTTACCATCAGATACAGCATCAATTTCTAATTCTAGAGCGTTATCTATAAATTCACTAACAACTACAGGATATTCTCTAGAGACCACTGCCGCTCTTCTCAAGTATTCGAGAAGTTCATCTTTAGTATAGGCTACAGCCATGGCTGAACCACTAAGTACATAGCTTGGACGTACAATAACTGGATAACCAACCTTATCAGCAAACTTTAATACCTCTTCAATACTTGAAGCTTCAATCCATGGTGGTTGTGGTATGCCTAGGTCGTCAAGAAGCTTACTAAATTTTGCTCTATTTTCAGCTCTATCTACGCTTGAACCTTTAGTTCCTAACAGTCTTACACCTGCATCTTCAAGTTTTTTAGCTAAATTGTTAGCTATTTGACCACCAACAAAGGTGACAATACCTAATGGTCTCTCTTTCTCATATATGTCAAGAATTCTCTCAAGTGTGATTTCGTCAAAGTATAACTTATCACTCATATCCCAATCTGTAGATACTGTTTCTGGATTGTAATTCACCATACCAACTTCAAAGCCTCTCTTCCTAGCAAATAATCCGTAATTGACAGTAGCCCAATCAAACTCTACAGATACGCCAATTCTGAAACCGCCTGCACCAAGAATTATTATCTTCGATTTCTTGCCATTAAATTCGACGTCATCTTCGTCACCACCATAAGTTACATATAGATAGTTTGTACTTGCTGGCCACTCAGCAGCTAGAGTATCTATCTGCTTAATTACGGGTTCACTAATGATCTTTTTTCTATATTCTCTAAATTCTTTAATATCGATCTTTAAAGCCTTAGCTAATTGCTCATCACTAAAACCTAATCTCTTAGCTTCAGCTATCAATCTTGGAAGTTCTTCTTCCCTAAATTCTCCCCTCTTCAACCTCTCATAAAGTTTAACCAATCTTTCAATTGCCATTAGGTAGAATTTGTCAATACCTATAATCTCGTAAAGCTCATCAATACTTACACCATAACTTATAGCTTTAGCAACCCAAAGAGGCCAGTATGGTCTTCTCTCTTTCAAGCATCTCAAGACTTCATCAAGACTGTAATCACTCTCATAAATGGAGCCACCAACAACTCCAGGCTCACCAATATCAAGCATTCTTATAGCCTTCTGTAAGGCCTCCTCGAAAGTTCTTCCAATAGCCATAACTTCACCAACACTCATCATCTCACTACCTATAGATTGATCAACATAGTCAAATTTTTGTAAATCCCATCTAGGTATCTTAACAACGATATAATCCAGACTTGGCTCAAAGCATGCACATGTCTTCATAGTTACTCTGTTTAGAAGTTCGTCAAGCGTATAGCCTAAAGCAAGTTTTGCAGCTATGTAAGCTAATGGATAGCCCGTAGCTTTACTTGCAAGTGCACTTGATCTTGACATTCTTGGATTAGTTTCAATAACGTACATCTCTTCACTGTTTGGATCAATAGCTACCTGTACATTACATTCACCAACAAGTCTTATAGATTCAGCAACTTTTATAGACCAAATTCTGCCAAATTGATATTCTCTATTTGTGAGCGTTTGGCATGGAGCAATAACTATAGATTCTCCTGTATGTACTCCCATAGGATCTGCATTCTCCATACATGCAATAGCCACAGCATTACCCTTATAGTCACGCATAATTTCATATTCAACTTCTTTCCAATGAAATAGGTATTTTTCGATAAGTACCTTCTTAACAAGACCAGCTTGTGCAAAAGCTCTAACTATTTTATCTCTTAAATCATCCTCACTCCAAGCAACAAAAGAACCACTACCACCTAAATTAAAGCTTACTCTAACAATCACTGGATAACCT
>CAZUDD010000253.1:0-1834 GCA_964619665.1 uncultured Desulfurococcaceae archaeon
GTCATGCCGTGGGACCAGAAGACTTGGGAGGCCCTGAGGAACGGGATCCTGGAGGCTGTGAGATACATTGAGGCGAAGCTATTGATGCAAGCCAGGAGACTCCATGCGAGAGGGATAACAAAGGCCATGGAAATGATCAGGAGGATCGACAACACACTAGCAGCCCACACAGCAAAGATGAATAAGATAGGGATAAACCTGACAGGACTCAGGAAAGCAAAAGAAAACCTAGAAACAATGCTAAAATGGCGTAGGACCTCCCTAAAGACATAATTAGATTTATCGAAGAATTACCTTTTAGCTTTTAAGGTAGAGATATGCCTGCAACTTTTAAGATTATTTTAATAATATCATAAATGGTCTTTGCATAAGCTGCATACTGTAGTAAGGTTTTTAGTAGTTGTCTGAACTTTCTTCTCTTTACTAATGGATCTTGTTCTTTGAGAACTTCTCTTGCTTGAGCTATTATTCTGTAAGGATTTACAGCATAATGCGATATAGTGATGTTTGAGAAATAAGCTAGTACTTTTCTTGCAATAGTATCTATTAAATTTAGGGAAGCGTTTTCTGCTAGGATATCAATCTTATTGTCTAGAAACATTGACTGATTTATTGTTACATAGCTTCTCTTAGTGACCAATCCTATTTCGCTTTGAGCAATTACAACCCTATTTAACAAAGCAGTTGAATTCTCAAGCACTATACCTCTACTGAACCCTCTAATAACTACATTATCTAACACAACATTCCTAGCTCCTTTAACAAGTATTGCTGTGTCCATAACTTTACACCTTTATCCTAATTATTAATAGAAATATATAAATATTACAATAGACTGAATGAATGTATAATTTTACGTTAAATCCATTGAGACATGTTGGCATGTTAAACGCTTTGACCACTATTAAGAGAAGTATAATCAAGGATCTAACATATAAGTATTCTGGGTGGTGTTTATGGTTAGGATTGATAAGGCTCTTTTAGGCTTGGCTGGTGAGTATATTGTTGCTAGTGAGATCTGTCGTAGGGGCTATCATGCCCAGATAACCTTTGGTAGATGGAAGAAGACCGATGTATTAGCGGTGAATTTAGCTAATGGTAAAACAGTCCTTATAGAGGTGAAGACAAAGCAGGGAAGAGAATGGCCCAGTGTCAAGGGGGTTAAAGGGCCTAATAGAATTCAAATCCTGGTAGACTATAGAGGGAAGGGACTTCTCGAAAGACCAGACTTCTACATACTCGACGAGGGCTTCTGGAGAAAATACATCAAGAAGATTAGGAGTAAGCTTAA
This sequence comes from uncultured Desulfurococcaceae archaeon, assembly GCA_964619665.1. GTDB lineage: Archaea > Thermoproteota > Thermoprotei_A > Sulfolobales > Ignisphaeraceae > CAZUDD01. Next base: position 1,292 of record CAZUDD010000253.1, read on the forward strand.
GGAGGTAATAGAGAAGGATGGTAGGATAATACCTATATGGCCAGATGGTTATAAAGGTGTGGCCCTGAAACCTGAGGATATAAAGGAATACAAAGAGCGGTGGGATATTATGGAAAAGCTGCTCTCTTAACGTCAGGAGAGACTATGCTACGTCAATGAAAAATCCTCCTATACAGGCCTACGCACTGAAAGCATTGGTTATTGTTTTTACTTTGGTTACCTATATTATATTTGGTGCTATTGGTTGTCTAGGCTTGAGGATAAGTGTATTGTTGGTTTTGATGCTGGCCCCAGGCTCCTCGAGGCCCTTAAGAGCGCTAGGTATGAGGTTTTGGCCACCACAGCATTCATCGACGATTATGGTGCGTCACTGCTCAGGGATCTTGCTAGGAGGGGTGCTAGGGTAGTCCTCGCGGCCCCGCAGAGAACCGTGGATAGGAATATTATTGTGAAGCTCACCCTGGCTGGTGTCGAGCTCCATCTCACTAGCGATTTCCTGCACTCAAAACTATACCTGATCGATAACAAGGCGTACACATCGTC
>CAZUDD010000254.1:0-1814 GCA_964619665.1 uncultured Desulfurococcaceae archaeon
CCAAAGATGTTTACTAGTTTTAGCTGCATCATGAATGCAAGACTATTAGTTGCAAAGAGTATGAATACTGGTAGTCCTACTCTAAGACTAGTCTTTATCCATTCAAAATCGATTTCCCTAGTAAACCCTATCTTTAGATCTGGAAACCTCTTTTTCACTATGAGTATCAGTATTGTTGTACCGATACCTCTACTAATAACAGTTGCTATTGCAGCACCTGCAACACCAAGTCTAGGAAATGGTCCTATACCTAGTATTAGGAATGGATCTAAAGCTATGTTTATTGCTGATGCTATCGACCCTACTATAGATGGTGTTTTTGTATCTCCGATACTCTGAAGTATTGTTGCAAACGTCATGGATATATATGCTACCATAACGTCTATCGCTATTATACCTGCATAGAGAAGTACATCTCCATATATCTCTCTTGGTGTTGATATAACGTATGTGAATATCCATGGTCTTAAAGCTATGTATATCAAGCCTATTGTTGTACCTAGTGTTACTGCAGCTGTAAAGAACTTAGACATAACCTTACTAGCTTCATCAAATCTCTTAGCACCTATATACTGAGAAACTATTGCTAGATTAGCTGCTGCTAACGCCATTGAGATAGCATTGAAGAACATTATTGTTGGCCAAACCTGTCTCGGTACTGCCATAGCTATAGAGCTATACCTACTCAACCAGTATGCATCAGCTATATTGTAAGATACATAGACAATCTGTAGAAGTGCTAATGGTGCTCCAAGCCAAAGTAGTGTTCTCAGTGGTGGTCCATAGACTATCTTCTCTCTATAGCGACCAATACTAGACGTCTCTACTCACCACAAAAATCAGAGAAGAGGGGGTTCCAGAGAAATATATTCCTCTGAAACTGAGTCTTTTCAGAGAACTCGTGTCTAGTTAAAAAGCTCTCGTTGAATCCTCTGATATGGGTAGATTATAGTGGTTTCAAAAGCAAAGAAATCATCGTTTCTAAAGATGTTGTCACTAGCAATCCTTATCAGAGATGGTGAACTACATGGCTATGCACTCTACAAAAAGATTCTGTATTACACGCATATGAAGTGGATACCATCGATAGGAACAGTCTATAGAGTACTCAATGAAATGGCTAGAGAAGGACTGATAAACAAGAGAGTCTCTGGAAGAAAATATGTTTATAGCGTTACAGATAAAGGCATTGAATACTTTATACAGCAGACAATACCATCAGTAACAAAAGTATCAGGAATCCTAGCAACAGCACTTGAAGCATACCTCAAAATAATGGACAATAGACACGGACTACAAATCATAACTGAAGACCTTAGAGATAGACTAAAAACACTATCCAAAGTCCTAAACGAATACTCATCAAGAAAACTCATATAGTACACATCACATTCACCCTGTTCTCCACATAGATATATCCTCAATAGAATTTCTTCAATAATAATTCCAGAACTGCAACATAGTGTAAAGATAAACAAGCCCGGATTCTAACACTCTCCCCTTCGAGAAATTCTCTACCAATTCAAATTGAATTCATCTCTCATTAGATAAGTTAAATCATAGAATATGTAGCTCTCACACTATCTCCTTCTATTCAAAAACTCCTCTATAGCTTCTCTAGGTAGTTCTACTCTTTGTTTATCGCGGTAATAGCGCACAATATCAATTATGCTTTTCTTAATTCTCTTTATCTCGATAATGACTTCTTCTCCTTCCTCAAGATCTAGTTTTTCTAGGGGTTTCAATACTCCATTTTCATACTTAGCTCGGATAACGATAGACATCTCTCGAATCCAGTTCAATATATCGTGAGG
>CAZUDD010000255.1:0-1807 GCA_964619665.1 uncultured Desulfurococcaceae archaeon
CTGGTCCAGCACCTGGAAGGGGTTCTTTTCGAGGATCTTCTGGTCGAGATATCTGGCCATGAACTTTGCCTCGGCATCGTCCCTTGAGAAGCCGAAGGTCATCTGGGTGAGGTCGTTCGTGCCGAACGAGAAGAAGTCGGCGTATTTGGCGACCTCGCCTGCGGTGAGGGCGGCCCTCGGGGTTTCGATCATCGTCCCGAAGATGATGGGAATGTCCTTCTCGGTCAGCCCCTCGCGCTCGAGCACCTCGCGGGCCACCTTCTCCAGCCTCTCCCTCAGCACCTTGAGTTCGGTGGCCTCGCTAACCAGCGGGATCATGACCTCGGGCTTCACGGGGATGCCCTCCCTCTTGACGATCGCAGCGGCCTCGTAGATTGCCCTCGTCTGCATCTCGTAGATCTCGGGGAAGACGATTCCGAGCCTGCAGCCCCTGAGCCCCATCATCGGGTTGGCCTCCTGCAGCATCCTCGCCCTCCTCAGCATCCTCTGCCTCTCCTCGAGCATCTCCCTGAGGTGCGCCCTCTCGACGACGTCAGCACCAGCGCCCTTCTCGGTGGCCTCGATGGCCGCCTCCAGCGCCCTGACCTCCTCCTGCAACTCTTCCACCCTCGGCAGGAACTCGTGGAGCGGCGGGTCGAGCAACCTGATGATCACCGGCCTGCCCTGCATCGCCTTGAGCAGCCCCACGAAGTCCTCCCTCTGCATGGGGAGCAACTTCTCGAGCGCCCTCCTCCTCGACTCCTCGTCCTCCGCCATGATCGCCTCTCTGATGATCTCCACCCTTCCGGGGCCGAGGAACATGTGCTCGGTTCTGGCGAGCCCGATTCCCTCGGCGCCCAACTCGAACGCCCTCTGGGCGTCCTCCGGCAGGTCGGCGTTCGCCCGGACGCCGAGCCTCCGGAACTCGTCCGCCCACTTCATCAACTTCTCGAACTCGCCGGCGATCCGCGGCTCGATCAGGGGCACCTCGCCGAGGAAGACGGCGCCCACGACCTCGCCGGTCGAGGGGTCCTCGAATGAACCGTCAATTGTGATGATGTCGCCCTTCTTGACCACGAGGTCGCCGACCCTGAACTCCTGCTTGTCGTAGTCGATCACGATATCGCCGCAACCCACGACGCACGGCTTGCCCATCCCGCGGGCCACGACGGCCGCGTGGGCGGTCATACCTCCGCGGGAGGTCAGGATGCCCTGAGCGGCCGCCATACCGTGGACGTCGTCGGGGGAGGTCTCGTGGCGGACGAGGATGATCCTCTCGCCCTTGGCGCCCAACTCGGCGGCCTCGTCGGAGTCGAAGATGACCTTCCCAGTGGCGGCGCCCGGAGAGGCCGGGAGACCTTTCGCTATCGGCTTGGGAGCCTTCGAGATGTCGATCCTCGGCCTCAGGAGGGCCTCCAGCCCGGCGGCGTTGACTCTCTTCACCGCCTCCTCCTTGGTGATCAGCCCCTCCTCCACCATGTCAACGGCGATCTTCACGTCCGCCTGAGCGGTGCGCTTGCCGGTGCGGGTCTGGAGGATGTAGAGTTTGCCGCGCTCGACGGTGAACTCGATGTCCTGCATGTCCCTGAAGTGCCTCTCCAGGAGTTCGGCGATCTCCTCCAACTGCTTGTAGAGCGTCGGCTCCCGGCGCTTGAGTTCCTCGATCTTGAGCGGGGTCCTTATCCCGGCCACCACGTCCTCGCCCTGGGCGTTGGGCAGGTATTCGCCGAAGATCCCCTTCTCGCCGGTGGCGGGGGAACGGGTGAAGGCGACGCCCGTCCCGGAGTCCAGCCCATATTGCCGAAGACCATCGTCTGGACGTTACAGC
>CAZUDD010000256.1:0-1800 GCA_964619665.1 uncultured Desulfurococcaceae archaeon
GTATAGTGTATGTCCCTCTATAACCCTGAAGTGTTAGATAGGGTTTCAGTAAAGTCCCTATTGGATGCTCGAAAATCATGTCTATTTCATCACCATGAAGCTGGTGATCAGTACATACACTTTCTCAATTGTAGTATTTTTGAGGAGGTAATAAAGAGTATCTCTAGTAGTCTCAAAGTTGATCTTCTAGAAATAATGTTTGTATAGATGGAACTAAAACGAATTGTCTATCTATTCAAGATCTCTGTTCAGTTTCTTCAGACATAACTCTAGTCTCTTCTTCTTCAATACTGATCTTCTTTTCTTCTACTTCTTCTTTCTTCTTTAACAATTCTTCAACTTGTTCAATCTTTATCGGTGCTGGTTGTTGAGATATACTCATAGACCTTATATTCTCAATCGATGGTGTTGAGAGTGTTGGCGTTATTTCTGAAGGTGTTGGTATTATCGCTGTACTAGGCTTAGGTACTTCTTCGCTCATAACTTCACCTGTTACAGGATCTATAGATATCCTCATATTTCTATGCTGATTAATCATTGCTATGAGGTTAATCATGAAGTACTTATCGCTCACATCAACACTCTTAGCAAGATCCTCAAGTTTAATTCTACCAAAAGCTTTGATAACACCTATAACTCTATTCACGAGATTCTCATATGCTCTAAGATATTCTAGGTATAGTGTATGAGAGAAGAACTTTGTTATTATAAAGCCTATGAGAAGGTATATTCCAGGTGTAAGGATATGAAGCATTGTTGCTGCTGGGCCTTGAGATACTATTGCTGTATTTAGTGTTGTTGCTTTATATACCATTAGTATAGCTGATATAGCAAGTAGTAGAATAGATATATAGTTCAAGAGCTTATGGAATGCTTGATACTTCAGTAATCTGTCTTCAATTCCCAACAGTTAATCCCTCAAGACCTTCTATTTAGAGCGGATATAAATAGTCAGTTTAATTAAATGTTGAACACTATATTCAGAGACCAGTAGCTTCATCACTATCTCTCAGAAGAGCTCTCTTCATCATCTAACTCTTTCTATCTCTACCACATCACTTCTCTTTAACTCTAGTTCTTTTTGAGCTGATCCCATGAATATCGCTATCTCTGTAAACCCAAAACTGTTCTCATATATAGCTAATATGCCCTTAGGTACTCTAGAGAATGTATCTACGATTTTTGCTTGATAAACTCTATTTCTTGCAATGATATTTACGGCATCCCCATAATCAACATTTAGAGCTTCTCTGAATACCGTAAAGTAGTGTGAAAGAGCTATATTTCCAAACTTATCTATGTGTAGAACTCTCATTCTAACTCTATCACTGGATACTCGTTCTATATATAGTCCTAGATCTAGATTGACTAGTTTTGATATATCGATACGTGGTCCAAATGATGATGGTGATACTCCTCTACTTAGCCATGCAGCTGTAGGTGCAAATATATCTCTACCATGGAATGTCTTTGAGGTGGGTTTTAGAAAGTATTCATCGTTCATAATCTCTATAGCTATCTCAATACCATCAGCTTTTGCTGCTGGTACCAAAACACCATTGTCAGGACCTATAAAGAAGTAGTTTCTCGATACTATCAACAACGCTCTTCGTTCAGAACCAACGCCAGGGTCAACAACAACGACAAATATTGTTCCTGGTGGAAAGTATCTATAGCAAGCTAAGAGTGTGTAGGCTGCTTCCTCAATATTGAAACTCTCTATATCGTGTGTTATATCTACGATCTGGATAGATGGGTTTATAGATAGAAGAACACCTTTCATTGCAGCTACATATGGAT
>CAZUDD010000257.1:0-1798 GCA_964619665.1 uncultured Desulfurococcaceae archaeon
AAAATACACCGTATCTCTGTGTCCAACCGTGGAAACAGACACGAACGAATAGACTTCTACGGTATTTTCATCGTGGATTCCTATCCAGTACTCGAGGTTCTTAGCGTACTAAAAACCTGGAGATGGGGAAAGGTAGTAAAAATGCGCAACCACCTAACAGGTGAAGACTTCACAGCTATTGAACTAGAATACCATGAAGCACGAAAGACAGGTGCCAAGACCTATCACGAAATAATACCTAGTGATGCAGTAGAATTCATCTACAGCACTAGCCATTCAAACAAAACTCATTGGGTAGAAATGTATAAGGTTCTAAAGCCATGCAGAGTCAAAACCATTAGGATAACCAATAGTGGTAATACCTATACCGAGGAAATCACTATTACTCCTGATATGCTTGTCTAGCCTTTTTCACCCCCTATCCCCACACCCCAAAACCTTTTTATACCTGTGCCTTGCTTTTGTGTCTCGGGTGCGTGCTTTGCGCAAGTGCAGAAACATCTATATCGACAATGTTCGTGGAGAAATCATCTGTATGGATACAGGTGAAGTATTAGCTGAGAGAATACCAGCTGTATTTCTTGGAATCGAGGAAACCTCACCAGCTAGAGATACTGAACGACTAGAACATCTGTATGAATCAGCTAATGCCTTGAAGAGAAGATACAGGTACTATAGGCATTACAGAAGAATTATCAGGATCATAGGGAAGTCCAAGCGAAGAAAAGCCTTTACAAATGAACAATTAAAGTACATCAAGATGGTTATAGATGGTACATTAACTGTTTGGGATGTTGCTAAAACACTGAATGTATCGCCAAAAACCGTGTATAACTGGCTTAGAAAAGCAAGAGCTGAAGGCTGGATCTAGATCGTTTCTAGTCTATTCATGTTCTAGTCTTCCTCATGTATACACCTATCAACGCTAAACCTGTTGTTATTGCTAGACCTATCAATCGAATATCTATTCTCGGCTTTTTCTTCACCACCACAACCTCTTTCTTCTCTTTCTCTTCGACAACAACACAAACAACATTAGACCTAACAAACACACAGCTACACCATAACTTTTAATTACCTCTCAACACTAAATAGTGATTTGCATATCACTATAAATAGGTGTAAAAATGGAGAGAATTAGCCTAGAAGAGTTTGCTAAGAAGTTAGAGGAGTACAACCCCAAAGGCTTTAGATTCCTTAACTGGTGCCCAATATGCTGGAGAATACTTCTCGATGAGAAAGAGGTTCTACAACGATTACCACAAGCAAAAGATATGATTGAAGCTCTAGAGATATTCTATAAGATGCTTAAAGAAAAAGGAGATGTAGCGGTAATGGATCTCTTCTTTCCTACAGATCCTGAACTAGATAAGCTAGTAGGTCACAGAGTCATCGTGTTTGGTATATGCAGAGACTGTTTCTATAGACTCAATGCAGATACAAAAACACTTCTTATGCTAGCTGAGATAAGCATTGAAGAGATGCTTAGAAGTGAAGTCATAATGAAGAAAAGAGTTAGAATTGTTGCCTAGAGAAGATGCTTGATATCCTCCAACGCTTGTCTATGGATTATCTCTCTGTCATCTACATCCTCTTCTTTTCTTCTCTTACCCTTTCTACCCTTCAATCCTTGCTCAAGCTCGATACCGATTAGATCACCAAGAGTCTCAGTATCTTCAACATCTATGTATCCCGCCCAGTACAGGGCTACCAAAACAGCTACTCTGAGATGCTCGTTGTAATCACTAAGTGGAGAACCATCTTTACAGGTCATAGTAACTAGGCTTCTCCATGTAGG
>CAZUDD010000258.1:0-1798 GCA_964619665.1 uncultured Desulfurococcaceae archaeon
CAATCTTAACTCCTTTTCTACCCTTAGGAGCTAACATCCAAACCTTCTTAGGTACCAGCTCTTTCTCTTCGCCACTGGGAGTTCTAACTCTTACTGGTTGTGTACAGGCGGGCATACCTCAAACCCCTCATCAATACCTAATGCTTATAAAACTAAAAACCATAGCGTTAGGAATGTTCTGTACAGATGCATCTGACTTTGTACTGGAAAACAATATGTAGTTCTGGTAAGTATATCACTATAATCAGTATACGTATACATTTTATTGGTTAATAGATAAAACAACCTATGTACATGGTACAGATATGTAACTTGTAGGATGTAGTACTATACTGGTTTAGACACAATGGTTGGGTATATAAGAAGTGTTTTTGGCGCCGGGGGCGGGATTTGAACCCGCGCGGGGGCGATGCCCCCAGTGGGTCTCTCAAGGTCTAAGCCGGAAGACTTCTCGAGCCCACCGCCTTAGACCGCTCGGCCACCCCGGCACCAATGCTAGATAGAGATAGTTACCTAGGTTATTAGCTATTTGAGACTTTACGCTATAGATAAAGGTTGGAAAGTATGTTTAGCCAAATACTAGAATACGATGAGTCTTTGCTAAGAGCACTACATAGAGTCTATGGAACTAGACTACAGGATTTTCTACATGCAATAACCGTGCCTAGTAGGAGATTGTATGTAAGAGTAAACACTATGAAGATAGATCCAGGAGAATTAATTGATAGACTTCGTAGTAGAGGTATTGAGGTATATAGAGATGAAGAGATTAAGGAAGCTGTGTATTTTCCTGTAAAAGGTCCTTACAAAGTTGATATTCTTGAAAAAGTCGTTTATGCCGATAAATATGCATCAGAATCTGTTTATCTAGGATCTGATCTCTATGCTCCTGGAGTTATCGATTGTAGTGAGGATATCGATAGAGGTAACGAGGTAACGATACTCACACCTACCGGTATACCTATAGCGATAGGTGTTGCTGAGATGAGCTGCAGCGAGATGAAGAGATCTAGACAGGGAATAGCTGTTAAAACCATAGTCTCTACATATAGAGCTCCAAAGATAAGAAATCTTGTTGAGTATAGAGATGGATTGATATATTCACAGAGTTTACCTGCTATGTATGTAGCTAAGCTTATTCAACCATATGAAAGAAACGATTTAGTTGTTGATATGTGTGCAGCACCTGGTGGAAAAACAGGTCATGTTGTTGAGCTTTCTAGAGGAAGAGCGTATGTGATAGCTTTTGATCATTCAAAAAGCAAGATTTTAGAGATGAAGAGAGAGCTTGAACGACTAGGACATACACCATTCGTTGAGGTATGGAGAGCTGATTCAAGGTATCTACACGTAGACTTTCCATGGCTTAGACCAACAAAGATAATCTTAGATCCTCCATGTAGTGCACTAGGAGTTAGACCAAAACTATTTGATAGGAAGAGCTATAGCGATGTAGTTTCAGCTTCAAGATACCAATGGCAGTTTATGAAAACAGCTATAAAGATTCTTAGAAAGCATGGTCTTCTCGTATACTCAACATGTACAGTTACAATAGAAGAAAACGAAGCTATTGTAGAGAGAGCAATCGAGGAGTTTAGATGTATTGAACCTATAGAGATAAGGTGTTCACGAGGATCTAGAGGTGTTTGGGGATTCTATAGAGATTACTATCTGAGATTCCATCCTATAGAACATGATACAACAGGTTATTTCATAGCTATTCTGAGAAAGACTTGTAATGACTAAATGTCTTTGTACCTCTTATTCCATGCGTTTTAACAGGTTTGAACTCTATACC
>CAZUDD010000259.1:0-1792 GCA_964619665.1 uncultured Desulfurococcaceae archaeon
TCGTGATATGTTGGGGTGTAGTCTTCATAAGTTTCCATGGAGCTAGCTATGTTCTTAGCAGAGGCATGCAAGAGCATGAATCCCATAACTGCGTTGAATAATGAGCAAGTTCTAGGGCTTATGCATGCTGCGTGGTGTAGATGGAGGACAATTCGTGATATTATATACAAGATTCTTGGTGTATCTAATACAGAAGAACTCATAAGATGGATTGTAGACACCGAAAGATGTTGTCCTCGCATTGATAGACTTGAACAATTCCTAAAGGTCCTTAAGAACGCTATAGCTCGTCATGAGAACCATCTAGGTGATATTGAGAAGGCCAAAAGTTTAGGAGTTAAAATCGTCCCCTTCTTTTCAAGAGAATATCCATGCGAGTTGCTGAGATATAAAACTGACACAGATTTCATATACCCTCCTCTCGTTCTATACGTTAGGAATTTATGTATAGATCTCAATTCAAAACCTATGATAGCAGTTGTCGGTACAAGAGAATGCACTGAATGGGGGCGAAACATAGCTTATGAACTTGGTAAAGCCCTTGCTAAGCATGGCTGGATAGTTGTTACAGGACTTGCAGAAGGCATAGATTCTGCAGTTGCTTTAGGAGCACTAGAGACTGGAGGATATGTGGTTGGGGTCAGACCTTGGTTAGAGCCTCTAACACTACCTGATGAAGCTCGAAAATTACTCAAGAGATTCCCTGAGAGAACTGTAATTGTTTCGGAAAACTTGTTTAAACCATATATAAGGTCAAAGCAGAGTATAGACTATCTGTACTATCTACGGAATAGAATCATAGCTGGTATGTCTAAGGCTGTTGTAGTAGTTGAAGCTCGGTATCGACCTCACAGCGGTTCAATGCATCAAATAGAGCTTGCATTAAAACGGAAAAAACCGGTAATAATATTTGAACACCCAATTAAAGATAGTATCTATTGGAGAGCCTTCGAAAAGTATGTAGCTAAAGGAGCTTACATAGCCAAAGATGTAGACAATGCCATCGAAATTCTGAAGAAGATCATAAATGCCTAAACTCCTTTACGCTTCTTGATATGGTTCAAGAAATCTATCAGTTGCTGTTTATATGTTGCTCTTCCGGTAACCAACAAATAGACTTTGCTTGCACCAAAATCCTTCAGCTTTTCAGCTATGGTATTGCCTGTAGCACCGCTTGTTCTAACATCATCAACAAGCAATATCCTACTATTTTTGATATAATCTTTGAGCCTCTCATTAACCATGTACACAGATCGAGATTTCTCATATCGCTGATCTAGACTCAAATCCGAGAGACTAAGTGGTTGAGTCTTCGTGATTAAGCATCTAAGATCTTTACCTATGAATTTCGCTACCTCGTAAGCAAGTAATTCAGCTTGATTATACCTCTCTCCAGTTTCGAGATCTCGCTTCAGATCTTGTTTATGTTTAGGCACATAAGTAATTACATCAATATCCTTCTCACTAATGCCGAAGATCTTGCTATGAAGAATAAAGGCCATGGAAACTCCCAGGATCTTTACTGTATCTTCATTCTTTCTGCTCTTTAACTCTAAGATGTAATTTGTCAGTGTCTCAACATCATCAATCTCCTGTTGGCGGACTAAACCTATGACATCTCTAGTGTAATACAGTCCTACAGCCAAAGTCTTATCAAGTGCCTCCCTTAATTCGTCATGAGCTCTACAAGAAGTTCCGGGAACCAATGGATGTGCACATCTTTCACAAAAATTACCTAGGCAAGGAATGGCTTTGCAAAGTCTGACCTCTTTTACTGGTCGTTCTTCACCAT
>CAZUDD010000260.1:0-1789 GCA_964619665.1 uncultured Desulfurococcaceae archaeon
ATACTATACTTAATATACTCAAATACTGTAGGTTTAGAATGGTACAGAACATCAATAGAAATTTCTCTATATCACTCTAAAAACAGGTGATATGGTTGAGAGACCCTCACTTTATAATGATTGCCTTTGGTGGAAATGCCTTTCAAAGAAAGGGTGAAAAAGGTACTATGGAGAACTACTGGAAGAATGCTAGACAAGCAGCAAAGGCTGTAGTTGAAGCTATAAACCTAGGTTTTCGAAAGATAGTTCTAACACATGGTAATGGTCCTCAGGTTGGAGTACTGTTGGAGTGGATGGAGAAAGGCGAGGATGTAGCACCACCAATGAGCATGGATATAGCAGGTGCTATGACTCAAGGATGGTTAGGGTATATCCTTGTTCAAACAATACATAATGAACTTGCAAGGCATGGACTCCTAGGTAATAAAGTTAAAGGTGTAGTGGCTATTGTCAATCGAGTACTCGTTGATAAATCTGATCCTGCCTTCTCTAACCCAACAAAATACATAGGACGCTATTACACTGCTGAAGAAGCTGCTAAGTTGATGAAAGAGAAAGGCTGGGAAATGAGACCAGATCCTCGTGGAGGTTGGAGAAGAGTTGTACCTTCTCCAGATCCCATAGACAATATAGAGAAGGAAGCTATAAAGACTCTAGTAGAGAATGGATGGATTGTTGTTGCATCAGGTGGAGGTGGAATACCGGTAGTAGCTAATGATGGAATGTTAGAGAGTGTTGAAGCTGTTATAGATAAAGATCTTGCTGCTGAGAAATTAGCTACTGCGTTAGGTGTAGGAATCTTAGTCATATTAACAGATGTTGATTATGTCTATCTAAACTATGGAACACCTCAGGCTAAACCAATACATAGAATGACGGTAACAGAAGCTAAGAAATATCTTGCTGAAGGACATTTCAAACCAGGTTCTATGGAGCCTAAGGTGAAAGCAGCAATAAGATTCATAGATAATGGAGGTTTAGAGGCTAGAATTGGTCATCTAGATAAGGCTGCTGATGTTCTGAAGGGAGTTAGCGGAACTATAATTACACGTGATTAAGGCTTTAAGTAAGTTGAGCTCGGTAACGCTCTCCTAATTCAAGACCAACTCTAAAGGCCTTGATATTCTTTTCAGCTCCAGCTTTCCTATTTAGAACTTCGTAAACTATAGCTGGATCTAGTTCAGAAACCAACTTAGTACCGTAGGTAAAGCCGAGAGCTACAATGTTTTCAGAACCACTTACGCTATTCTCCATGCTAACTCTATAAATAGGTACTAAGACTACAGGTTTTCCGATGCTTTCAGTAACATCACCAACTAAGTCTCTATCAGCAAATACGTATTGCGAATTCCTGATATGTGATTGCCATCTAGATAGAACACTTTTATGTAGTATCAAAGCTATTGTGAATCCCTCAATGAATGGATTATCTATAGGCTCATCATCTACAACTACATAAGCAAGTACTGTTCCACCACGTACCTCAGCTCCATAGCTTTGAAGTTGAGCTACATACTTACCCTGTCTAAATAATGCTTCCGATAAGACTTCAGCTACAAAAACAATTCCTTGACCACCAACTCCAAGAAATGCTATTGAGTACTTCATTGTTTTGCCCTCGCAACATACTCTCTATACAGATCGATATAACCTGGTTTATCTTCACATTTAAATACTCCCACTGGTATCAATCCTTTGCTTCTAATCTTAGGTATATCCTCTACTCTCTCTACATATCTACACTTTGTCCATAATTCACGAATTTTTTGACCTGATGTTAAGCCTTCGT
>CAZUDD010000261.1:0-1789 GCA_964619665.1 uncultured Desulfurococcaceae archaeon
GATATCGATATCTTGAATAAGGTAAAGGATTTAGTTGATGTGGGTATAACCATAACAAGTCTAGATAACTACTTTGCTAAAAAGTTTGAACCTAGAGCTTCACCGCCATCACAACGTATAGAGGCACTGAGAAGACTATCTAGTGCTGGTATAAAGACATGGATATTTCTAGGACCTATAATACCTGGTGAAAATGACTCCATAGATATGATAAGGGATATAGTTGATCTAGCTAACGAAACTAGAAGTACTCTATACGTTGATAGGTTGAGAATCAAGAAGTTTATGACTAGATCTAGCTCTATGCGTATATACATCGATAAAACATTGAGCTATCCGTGGAGGGAACTCTATAGAAAAATTGAGAATATGTGTAGATCTCGTGGTATTAAACTGTTTATCGAGGATACAGAAGTTATATGAGTATTAAACTATAGCTTCTTCAGTTTTTGGATCGAATACATGTATCTTATTGGTATCAAACTTAATCCTAATCTTTGTGCCAGGTTCAATAGCAAGTTCTTCCTTTACCTTGATCTTGACTAGAGATCCATTGATTTTAACGTTTATGATTGTTTCAGTACCTAGTGGTTCAACTACATATACTTCAGCAGCTATAGATTCAGGTTCTTCAGCATGAGAAACAATTATATCTTCAGGTCTAATTCCTAGTAGAACCTGTGATCCTTCACTAACTCTAGTTCTGATATATTCACCTAGTTCTTTTGGTATCTTAACTGAGAATGTTTCACCTCTAAGTATATAGTTGTTCTCTTTGACTTCAAATACAACAGGTATAAAGTTCATTGGTGGTGAACCTATGAAACCTGCAACAAATTTACATCTAGGTTTGTGGTATACTTCGTGAGGTGTACCAATCTGTAGGACTTTACCTGCATTCATAACAGCTATTCTATCAGCCATAGTCATAGCCTCTACCTGATCATGAGTAACATAGATTGTTGTTATCTTCAATGTCTTTTGAAGTCTCTTTAACTCAGCTCTCATCTGAACTCTTAGAAGTGCATCAAGATTGCTTAGAGGCTCATCCATTAACCATACCCTAGGTTTACGAACAAGTGCTCTTGCAAGAGCAACTCTCTGTTGTTGACCACCAGAAAGCTGTTTTGGATATCTATCGAGTAGTTGATCAATGCCTAGAAGTTTGGCAACTTCTTTAACTCTACGATCAATTTCATCTTTTGGCATTTTCCTGATCTTTAATGGAAAAGCAATGTTGTCATACACCTTCATGTGCGGATACAGAGCATAGTTTTGAAATACCATTGCTACATCACGATCTTTTGGAGGTATAAAGACTTTGCTTTCAGCATCAGCAACAACGGTATCTCCAATGATGATTCTACCACGTGTTGGCTTTTCTAAACCTGCAATCAATCTAAGTGTTGTTGTTTTACCACAACCAGAAGGACCTAATAAGACAAAGAATTCACCACTCTCGATCTCTAGAGATACATTGTCTACAGCAACTACGTTAGGTGGAAAGATCTTAACAACGTTCTCAAGTCTAACTCTAGTCAATGAGGAACACCTACACAAACTTCTGGCTCTATATCGTTTACAACAGCTTTTGAATTTTAAATCTTATTAATTTGCGGTAATGAACAGTAAAAGAGTCTTTAAGTTGTTAGTGCTATAAGTATTGAAGTACTTAAAAAGTAGTTTAAAACTGGGTTTCACCTTGTTACAAGACCAGCAATACCTCTTCTAAGGTATTTCTGTACTATGAAGAATACTACAACGACTGGTATTGAGTATAGTATTGAAA
>CAZUDD010000262.1:0-1789 GCA_964619665.1 uncultured Desulfurococcaceae archaeon
CGCGGTAGTAGATCTCTTGTGGGAGGTTAGAGATGTATCCTTTCTGAGAAGCGTCTTCACTAGGTATCTATGGAGATACCTTAGAAGCACAGCAATACTAACGGTTGATCCGGGAGAAGCTGCTAGGAGGAAGCTGGATGTAGTGTCACTTAAAGAGCTTGCGTTTAAAGAGAGGTGCTTCAAGATATTCGCGAGATACCTCGGGATACCAATCATAGATACAACTACAAAGGATATAACCATAGTCTTCAAAGAATTGCTGAAAGCATTCAAGTCACAACATGAAGTAACGTGAGTCTAGGCATAAACTCGCATGTGCGATTCTCGTCTTACGGAAGCTTTGTATCCAAACCCTCTATCCTAGGAAAGGTATATGGATTTCACATATGACAAGAAGGAAAGTAAGCGCATAGCTATTCACGTTCTTTGCTATACATACAGGCGAAGCATACAGCTCAGCTTCTCGAAGTTCTACCTCAAGGCTGTTTATGGAGCTTGAACTCAATGGGTAACATGAAGAGGTTAGGAACCCATTGATTATTCGAAATGTGGAGTTCAGAGATGGTGGTATAGAAGAATCTTCGGTGACTAGGAACTGTGGTGGGTGGAGTGAAGCGGGTCAAGCTATTGTTTGTTCGTGGTTTAGAGGTGTTCTTCGTTGATAGGGATAAGGCTATCAAGCAGATTGAGGACATCGGTGTAAGAGGTACTAGGTTTCCTCTGATTATCTATGGTCCTGAGGGGTGTGGAAAGACTGCGTTGCTTCGTCAGGCAGCTGTTCTTCTCAACGATATGGAGTACCACGTTATATACATTAATCCTGTTGAAGGAGTTCTGGATAGAGCTCTATGGTGTTCACCAACAATTAGAGATATAGTTGAAGAGATTCTGAGAGCAATCGGTGGTTCTATCTATAAGCTTGTTGAGGCTGTTCTGAGGATAACAGATCTTGTTTTGAGGAGATTTAGACGTGCTAGAATAGCTCTTCTACTCGACGATGTATTTCAGGCTCTGGGTCTTGATAGAGTTGAGGTCTACGTTAAGTCGTTGCTGAACCTCATAGAATACCCACCTATGGAGTACGAGAACATAGTCGTTATGGTAACGTCGAGCGAAGGTCTTAGCCGTAGTAGAATTGGTAGGCATAGATGGGCTAGGATCACAGCTATATGGAACATGGATAGAGCTGGCTTCGAGGAGCTCTATAACCAGCTATCTGGAGATAAGCCTTCTATAGATGATGTATGGCTTTATACAGGTGGTAACCCCTCGATGTTAGCACAGCTATACGAAGCTCATTGGAGTGTTGTGAAAGTTGTTGATCAGCTGATTAGGGAGAGAAGACTCAGCTACTTCATGAAAACGCTGTCTAGAAGAGAACAGGAGTTGCTTTATGAAGCTGTTGAGGATCCCGATACACTATGGATACATCTCGAAGATCCTAGAGCTCAGAAGTTGTTGAATAGACTTATCGAGATGAATATGGTTGTAGAGCTTTGGGATAGAAGCGAAGATGCATGGATAGACATACCACCACCAGAGAAAGATCTTAGTATAGGCGTGGGAAGATACATAGCATGGCAAACACCACTACATAGAGAAGCAATTAGAAAAGTACTTTTATCGTCATCTGTTTGAATCGAATAGTATAACTAGGACTTAGTGTTTTGCCTACGTTCACTGCTAATAATGAGCATTACATACATAGGCAAATGCTTAATGTGTTAGCTAGACTAAGGCAGTGCTACTATTTAATGAATCAATACGTTATATAACTAATAGCTACTTC
>CAZUDD010000263.1:0-1775 GCA_964619665.1 uncultured Desulfurococcaceae archaeon
GTCTAGAACCAAAAGGTACAATGCCTCATGCAATGATAATAGTGTTTAGAGATCAGGTAAAGGCGTGGAAAGCATTTGATGAGGTTATGCCACCAAAAGTACCTAGGATATGTCTATGCGATACATTCTATGACGAGAGGATGGAGGCTCTCATGGCAGCACAGACTCTCGGTGATAGACTATGGGGTGTTAGATTCGATACACCAAGTTCTAGAAGAGGTGATATGCTGAAGATAGTTAGAGAAGCTAGATGGACACTCGATCTCCATGGATATAAACATGTAAAGATCTTTGTTAGTGGTGGTATAGATGAAGAAGAGGTAATCAAGCTTAAGGACTATGTTGATGGTTTTGGTGTTGGAACAGCAATAGCATTTCCACCATCCATAGACATTAGTCTAGACATAATCGAGATATACGATGAGGAGAAAAAGAGTTGGATACCAATATCGAAGAGAGGAAAGTGGCCAGGAATGAAACAAGTCTATAGATGTCAAAACTGTATGCATGACGAGATGGTTCCATGGGGACAAACAGTCAAGAAATGCCCTAAGTGTGGAGGACCAATGAAACCACTACTAGAACAATACATGAAAAACGGAAAAATAGTCAAGGATATACCAAGCATAGATGAAATAAGGAGATATGTACTAGAACAAATATCGAAGGTAGAGATATAGAGGAAACAACGCTATACAGTGACCAGGGAATTCAGAGTGATTTCATGGGATACTATCGCAACAATATTAACAGTGCTTGGCTCTATCACCAGTCTAGCTTATTGGATGGGAAAGAAGTTTACACGATTTGAAGAAAGATTGAATAAATTTGAAGTAGAGTTGAATAGCTTTAGAGAAGAACTAAAGAGATTAAGAAGTGATATCACGACTTTAACAAGATTTTCACATTCATTTATTCCCGATTTTCTCTCAGTTAAAGGTCTTATCACTAAAGAAGAAAGAGAATTTGCTTTAAGAGAAATCGATAGACTTAGCAAAGCATATACAAGAACCTCGAATCCATTGAAACCAGAAGAAGCACAATTCATAAGAGAAGTTATAGAAGAGATTAGACGTAAAGATCCTAAAGAAGTTGATATGAAGAAAGTCGAGAAAGCATTAGAAATTCTCGATAGATGGTTTTGGGAAGATAGATCTGAAGATGCTTATAGAGCTTGGTTCTATATGTACTTAGTGAAGAGATCACTTGAAAAAGAAAGAGGTGAAATCTAGGTATAGAGTAGATATTGTGTTTTGGTATGGCTTAAACTCCATATACCAATCTTTGATTGTAGTACGGATACGTTTATGAAGGTGCATCATATCCTTATCTTCATTATCTCTATAGCTGTTCTAAGCATACCCCTAGGACTTCTCACATCAACTCTACTGAATTGTTCTAGTGCTTTCTCTCTTTCTCTACTTAGTTCGTATATCCATAGCTCTACAGCATGTATAAACATATCCTGAAGTCTCAACACAATTCTTCTAATTAATGAATTCTTTATTGATCCTACTATCCTTGGATATACCCACTTAGTGAATTCTATACTTATTTTCCAACCCTCTACTATAGCATCTATTGCTTCTTGAGGTAGACTTTTTAGTGTTTGGAAAATAGCTTTTGATTCTATTAATGTACCTCCAATCGGTATGAGCAGTAGTGGAAATGTCCATCCTCTGAATTTCTCTGATTTTAGTCTATCTAGAAGTTCTATGGTATCGATATAGTCTTTTGATTCACTACCTGGAAACCCTATTATATATGTATAGCAT
>CAZUDD010000264.1:0-1772 GCA_964619665.1 uncultured Desulfurococcaceae archaeon
AGGAGGAGGAGTTATGGCTCAAGCAGACGCTGTTAGAATGGCTATTGCTAGAGGTCTTGTAGCATACTTCAATATACCGGAACTTCGAGACCTATATAAAGAGTTTGATAGAACTATGTTAGCTGGAGATCCCAGACGAACAGAACCAGAAAAATGGCTTAGATATAGTGCTAGAAGATTTAGACAGAAATCGTATAGGTGAAAAACCATGATGATACCCGTGCGTTGTTTCACATGTGGATACCCAATTGGTGCTGTATGGGAAGAATTCGAAAAGAGAGTTAAGAGTGGTGAAGACCCGAAGAAGGTTCTCGATGATCTAGGTATTAAGAGGTATTGTTGTAGAAGAATGCTTTTATCACATATAGATCTCATAAGAGAGATTGTGTATTTCGCTGTTAGGTGAAGACATTGTCTGAATCGAAAACACAGTTAGAACTCCTTGTCCCACTAGATCTATACCTTCAAGCTGGTGTCCATATAGGTACACATAGCTGTACAGCACATATGGAAAAATTTGTTTTTAGAGTTAGACCCGATGGCCTATACATACTCGATGTTAGGAAAACAGATGAGAGACTAAGAATTGCAGCTAAATTCTTAGCGAGGTTCGAACCAGATAAAGTAATGGCTGTATCAACACGTCAATATGGTCAACGTCCAGTACTTAGATTTGCTGAATTTACAGGAGCGAAACCAGTTGTCGGAAGATTTATACCAGGTACACTAACGAATCCAAGACTTGAATGGTATTATGAACCCGAAGTACTTCTTCTCTCTGATCCTAGAGCTGATAGCCAAGCACTCGATGAAGCCATGGAGATAGGTATACCAGTAGTAGCATTTGTTAGTACTGATAACCGATTAAATGGTGTTGACCTAGCAATTCCAGCTAATAACAAGGGTAGAAAGTCATTAGCACTACTCTACTGGATTCTAGCTAGACAAATACTTAGAGAACGTGGTGTTTTAGGACCTAATGAAGATCTTCCAGTACCCTATGAAGAGTTTGAGACTAGACTCTAAGGACTTTACCCTGTAGATACATCTAGAGTATTTCGGTGTAGTAGTGTGCGTAGATATAGTGTAGTCGATGGGCAGTTCTATGAAAGAGATCCAGATAGACTTAGAGAACAGATAAACTGGTGTTTTACTCATAGTCTAGGCCCTGGATCAACACCTACAGTATCTATGGAGAGACGTAGAGAAAGTCTTGGTTTTGTATCACCTCATGCTGGCTATATGTATAGTGGTCCAATAGCAGCTCATGTTTACTATAGAATAGCTTTAGAAGGTAATCCAAGAACATTCATAGTTATAGGTCCAAACCATACTGGTTTAGGAACACCTGTTGCAACAATGGATAGAGGTGTTTGGATAACACCACTAGGTGAAGTACCAGTAGATGAAGAGATTGCGAAGATCTTAGTTAGAAATAGTAGTTACTTAGATATAGATCCAAGAGCTCTTGAGTATGAACATTCAATAGAAGTTCAACTACCTTTTCTTCAATATCTATTTAAAAACATATCCATCGTACCTATAGCTATGGGTCTTCAAGAACCTGAAGTTGCTAAAGACATTGGTGATGCAGTATACGGCCTCATTGAGAAAGGATATGATATCGTTATAATAGCTACAACAGATTGGACTCACTATGAACCTCATGATATAGCTGTTAAAAAAGATCTAAAAGCTATTGAAAGAGTACTAGAGATAGATCCTGAGGGACTCTATAGAGTAATTAATGAGCTTAGTGTATCAGCATGTGG
>CAZUDD010000265.1:0-1768 GCA_964619665.1 uncultured Desulfurococcaceae archaeon
ATACTGTGCTCTAATCTATACAGTTTCACAGACCATTCTACCGATACTCCTTTCCATAGTTATACCAGTACTATTCATACTTGTGTATATAAGGAATAGAGCGTTCTCTAACTATATACTCAAGATCTTTAGCTGGAATCGCCGTTCTAAACTAGCTATCATAGCCTCATTCATAGTGCTACTACCGCTAATCCTTGTATTGTTATCCGCTCTACTAGTTGATGTAACTACTACTTACTTTGAGGGTGGACAAACATCAATACTCATAGTAAAAGACCTCGATACACTCAGTACTGTTGAAGCTACTTTGAGAAGCCATAATCTTCAATATCTGAAACTCTATGATATGGGTTCATTCAGTGTAAGCATTATGATGTGTAAGGGATCTCTATGTAATTCAGTTCCGGGTATAATCCATAGACTTTACTGTGTTAAGTATCGAGATCTTGTCTCGCTCTTGGAGTATTATAGAGATAGGTATCCAGAGATATCGTCGATTATAGATAGAGCTGTCAATTACTATAGCGAGCTGTATAGGAGTTGCATTACTAGAAACGATACACTATGTGTATTTGCATCTCAGCACGTTATTGAAGATATTGAAAGCTATAACAGTACTTACCGTGAACCTATGTACAGACTCGTGTATGGTCTTACATTGAGCGAAACACTACGACAATACTATGTCAAACCTCACATCATAGCATCGAAATACCGTATACCTGGTCTTAGTACTCGTGCAAATGTATGGTGCTTCTGTGATCAACTCGAAAATCTCAACGTATCGCCCGATACATATGCTTATGATGTTGAGGTTGTGGTATTCAACGATAGACTACCTCAATCAATTATTGAGCATAGAGGCATAGAAGTGTTTTCCTATAAAAAGATGCTGATACGCGTTGTAGAGCTTTTAATGGGATTAAAGCCTATGTTCATTGTACTCCTAGTTGTCTTGACTATGGTTATTCAAGGTCTTGCCGCATACCTCTTGATACATGATAAGGCTCAGTATGTAGAGACGCTAATCGATCTAGGTATAAAACCGTTTACTGCTCGTGCAGCACTCTATTCCTCTGCTATTACACCGTTTATTATTGTAATAGCTCTGACTTCTTACACATACTATATTGTTGGAACTATGGGCTTTAGCACTACATGGAGTCTATCTCTTCAGATCTCATTCTTCCTATCTCTTTCTCTAGCTATAGCTCTAGGTCTATTGCTAGTTAAGAGTTTGAAAGGTGAGAAGAGATGAGTATTGAGATAAATCGTATCGTTCTTGAGAAGGTAAGTGTCGACTATGTGTCTAAGCTTGGTAAATATACCTCTAGATATCGTGCACTAAACAACGTGAGTCTAGAGATTAAGAATGGAATAGCTATTGCTGTTTATGGTCCTAGTGGTGCTGGTAAAACAACGCTGTTGAGGACTATAGCTGGTATCTTAAAACCTGTTGAAGGTCGTGTTCTATGGAATGACTTAGATCTCTACCTATTACCAGAAGAAAAACGTTGTGACTTGAGATTGAGATACGTAGGTATTATTCATCAAGAACCACAGCTCTTCGATGAACTTACAGTTCTTGAAAATGTTGAGCTTCCAATGACAGTACTACAGGTATCTAAGCATGAGCGTAGATCTAGAGCTATCGAGATTCTGAGGTATCTAGGGATAAGCGATGAGATGATGAGGAGAAGACCATATCAACTCCCTGGTGGTGAACGTAGAAGAGTTGAAATTGCTAGAGCTATAGCTAAAGATCCAC
>CAZUDD010000266.1:0-1745 GCA_964619665.1 uncultured Desulfurococcaceae archaeon
CCTATGATCTATATAATACTTCAAAACATAGCGATAGTTTTGACAGCAAGCGGTGCTCCTAGAAGCTATGCCATAATGAATATAGTAGCTGCAATCTTTATCATGGCGATAGTGACGGTATTTGCAAGCATAGCTGAAAAACTTCGATTAGAACAAAAACTTCGATAGCATTACTTTATCAGCGTCCAAACCTTCTTTCACGTCGTTGATACGATCTAATCGCTCTTAATATATCTATTCTCCTAATTTCTGGCCATAGAACATCACAGAAATACAGCTCACTATACGCTATCTGCCATAGCAAAAAATTACTTATCCTCATCTCTCCCGATGTTCTTATGACTAGATCTGGTTCTGCATATTCATTGAGATGGGAAGTACCTAAATACTTAGCTACAAGATCTTCGTTTATATCATCGATAGATATCTTCTTGTCTAGTATATCTTTAACTATTGCTTTAATTGCATCAACAATTTCTTGTCTTCCTCCATAGCATAGTGCTATATTGAGAAATCTCTCACTATAATTACGCGATTTTTCTTCAACTTCCTTTGCTAATTCACGGAGATCTTCAGGTACGAGTTCTAATCTACCTATCACTCTTACACGGACTTTGTATTTGTGGAGTACATCACTTTCAAGAAGTTCTTCTAGACCGCGTTTAATGATGTTGAATAGATTTTTACGTTCTTCTAATGGTCTGTGAAGACAGTTCTCATTAGACATAGCATACACAGTAACTACACGTATACCTAAATCATATAACCATGAAAGGACTTCTCTCATTCGTTCATATCCTTGAATATGACCATACTTAACATCTAAACCCACTTTCTTAGCCCATCGTCTATTTCCATCTGGAATTATAGCTATGTGTTGAGGTATAGGGCCTTTGCTAATTTGATTCTCTAAAATCTTCTCATAGACTGAGTACACAAACGATACAAGGCTATGTACAACCTTATTTATAACAGGTATTCTGCTAGCTATTGAGTATGCCTTTGTTATCGTATCGGCGGTTATGCTAGAAACTCTATCTTTAAAATCCTTTTGAGATTTCTTTGCCATGATTTTAGTCCTCCTCAACATAGCTATAATACTGCTCACTCAACTATATTCTATGTGTTGCTATGTAGCAATACCAAGTACTTAAACTTATATAAGGTAGAGTTTAGCGATTCGTAGGGGGTCTCAAGAATGGGTATTTATCAAGGTAATGACCTTAAGAAGATAACTGGAGGTAAGAAAAGACCACATAGAAAACCTCGAAAGTATGAAATGGGAGGATATCCTGTAAATACTATGTTGAGTGATAAAGAGATTCGAGAAAGTGATAGAGTTTTTGGTGGAAATACAAAGGTAAGATTGAAGTATGCAGTATTTGCAAATGTAGTTGATCCAGAAACAAAATCTACTAAGAAAGTTAGAATTCTAAGAGTTCTTGAAGTACCATCAAATCCCCAGTTAGCTAGAAGAGGCATCATAACTAAAGGAGCAATAATATTGACAGAGCTAGGTAAAGCAAAAGTAACTTCAAGACCTAGTCAAGATGGTGTAGTAAATGCTGTGTTAATTGAGAAGACAGGCTAGAAAACAATAAATTCTCGGTAACTAGTCTTGAAGAAGTATATACTCTGGCCTCAATACTTTGATTCTACTCTACCACGAAGACTAGGACGTAAAGTCCCTAAAGATCTCGGGGTACCCCATCCCTCGATAGATGAGTTAGAGAGAGTATGTAGAG
>CAZUDD010000267.1:0-1735 GCA_964619665.1 uncultured Desulfurococcaceae archaeon
AATTTCATTACATACTACATCGGCTTTCCTTACCTGTGTTCCTTCTCTATAATCTCTACATAGAATGGCGCTGATGAATACGGACTCTATGGGCAAGTATTCTTCACTCCAGGGTCCCTCTTCAACAGTCTTTGTTTCACGACTTAGCCTAATTCTGTACTGTATGAATGTACTTCTATTGACGAGGTTTAAACCTATATTATCTTTGTCCGGAATTATTGTGAGTCCCTTTTCTTTGACTTTTGCATAGATCTCGCTGGGTAAGACCTTGTCTAGAACCATAGTCTTCAGCATATCGGAGCATAGCTCTACATCTAGATCAAATTCGTTAATTATTACCTTATTATTATAAACAATGTTTGGATTGCTAGTTATTGCAATACCTTTGGATATCTTATCTAGATAACCTTTGATATCGATCCGCTCACTTTTTCCGGCTATCTCAAGGTAGCTATTTAAGAAGTCTAGCAGCGTAGGAGTCGTCACATATGTCCAAACGCCATTTAGTGTTCTAGCAGGTATTAGTAGAAGCTTTGCATCGAGGAACGATACAGCTGAAGGTCTTGTAGGAACTTCACGAGGTTCAGAACCCAGGTACTTACTCTTATCGCCTAAATTCGCTTTTATAGCTCCCTTAAGACTTGAAGCCCAAATTGTTGGAAAACCAAATTCATCTCTTTGGATTGGGAGATCAACATATAGTTTTTCGCTACGACCAACACCCACGTGGATAGGTGTTAATGCCCTTATGAACATTATTTTACGACTAGGATACAAACGTTAACACCTCATCACACATCTTTACAGTACAAACTTATTAATAAGGTTAAACAGTGCCGGTTTGCAGAGTCAAGTATATGGGGATGTAGACGTCATGATCAATAATGTTAATGGTGTTAACGAGATAAAGCTTAGAATTGAAAAGTTTAGAGCTGTCAGAGATGTTGAAATCATATTGGGAGTGGTGAATACATCAACATAGCGAGTTGCCAAACGTCGAATACTACTCTATGGACCCAATGCGTCCGGCAAATCGAGTATAATCTATGGTCTCTTAATGCTGTTTGACGAATATAGACTATTAGACATAGGTGCTGTCGGTATGGATCTAGATAAGCTAAGATAGGAGAGCTCCCTAGGTATCTACGAAGGTAGTGATCTAATTGTGGGAATTAGGAACGGAGTTTACGTCTGCAAAAGCACTGAAAAAGACCTCTATGAAGCGATACTTCCATGCATAAGATCTTTCTTTGAACAAATAGGTATTAACAGAGTTGGTCTTGTATATGGTGACCGTGTCATCTTGATGTTTGGTCAATCGCAAATGTATTCTTATGATAGTTGGAGTCAAGACCATTTCAATACTATTACGGCTGATGCTGAGGAGGTCGAGACATTTAAGTACGATTTAATTGAACTAACCGGTATCGATGATGTTTACCATGGTAAAGTAAAAATTGGTAATAAATGGATAAGTATTTCAGCTCGTGCATACGGCTATAGAAGAGTCACATTAATGGTATACATAGCGAAGAAAGTAGATCTCCTAATGATAGAAGGCTTCGAAGCGGGCTTCATCACGATCTAATAGCCGAAATTCTTAAGTGGTTTAATAATATCGACAAGTATATCATTATTGAAACACATAGCGGTATTGCCGTTAAGAAAGCTCTTGATTTAGGATGGGATGTTTATTACGTCATCAATGGAAAGGCGAGTAAAGTAACTATAGAAG
>CAZUDD010000268.1:0-1712 GCA_964619665.1 uncultured Desulfurococcaceae archaeon
AAATGGTGTTGTCCTCTACATAGGAGGGAAAGAGACTATTGGTCGTGGTATGGTCAAGATATACATAGGTTAAGGTGTGGTGTCATGAGCGAGAAATACCTTGTTGAATTAGTCCTCGAATGCATTGAGAAATGTATTGAGAGCTGGGGTATTGATAGCGATGTTATGAAGAGACTCAGAACTAGAGCTCGAACTGTAGGTAGTGATTACTTTACCAAGGGACTAGCATATACCTTTACTTTGTTAGCAGCTCGAAGTAGTAGAGAAGCCATTGAGATTGGTCTTAGTGCAGCTACATGTAAAGATATAGTTGATGGTATAAAGAGCTTGAGTAACAAATACAAGTTCAAACATGAGGACACAAGCTATGCTCTATACGGAGCAATATTTGTCTATGTGTTAAAGAAGCTAGGTCTGATAAAGTCGACCACGTTCTCTGATCTAATTAAGCAGGCTATGTCTGATCCTGTGCTAAGTAATAGAGCTTGGATTATAGTTGATTGGTTAAAAAGACTTCTTGAGGCATATGTTCATGGAGATTAGACTAGAAGTGAAGAATACAACTCCTTTGCTCATTGGATGGTATAAACCCGAAGAAGTTGATCCTCAAGGTCTTAGACCTTCAGAACTCAAAGGGCTATGGAGGTGGTGGGCTAGAGCATTTATTGCAGGAGCCCTTTATGACCAGGGACTTCTTCAAGGTCGAGAAGAGAAAGATATTGTATTGCGCCCTACACCACAAGAGACAAAGCTTATCTCATGTTTTATAGGAAGGATTCTTGGTTTGGGTTGTGCCATAGATGGATTAGCTGAAGCTTCACGCTTTAGAATATATGCAGAGCCGGTATCCCTCGTTAAAGTGAATACCTATCGAGGGGGCTATGGTGCAGAATGGCAAAGAATAAAACTTCTTAGTATGGGTGGTAGAACAGTAAAAGGTATTGATCCTAGATCGAACTTCGTATCCAAGATTGTTATCGAAAAATTAGTGTCTAGATACCCTGATGCTGAGACAATAGCTCTGAAAATCTTTATCATAGCTCTTCAGTTCATGGGTATAGGTAAGGGTTCGCGTAAAGGACTTGGCTCCTTGGACATACTCCGGCTTATTGGATTGAATATCAATACAAGGATAGACAATCTCATTGAGGAGGTTTATGAGAGTTCCATAGATATTGTAAGGAAATATCTCAGCATATGTTTAAAACACATAGGTGTTGATCTTAGAAAGTTATCTAAGCCTAAGGGACATATGGAGGTCCGTATACCGCCCTTACCACTAATTTCGAAAAGAGAGATAATCTCGAAATCCCTCTATGCCTCTCAATTCTATGCATTTCGAGATGTAGATATAAATACCTTTAGACTATTTCATAACTTCTTTGTTCGTAGTGAACGATGTAGAAAACTATATGGTACACCTATATGCTATGATGATTTGAGACAAAAGCTTTATGCATGGATTCTAGGCTTACCACGTGAACAAAAAGCAACAGGGTATATGCTTGCATCAGATGAAGTTACTAGAAGAGCATCACCTATAACAATAGCCTACCACACAAATCAGAATATTTTGGGGGCTGGTATCTACATGGGAATATTTGTATCTGGCGATTGGCCAAGAAATCTTGAATGGTTTGGAGTAGGGTCACAAATAATTACTATAAATCCCGGCATAATTGTCGATGCATACAACACATTCATAAATGAAT
>CAZUDD010000269.1:0-1703 GCA_964619665.1 uncultured Desulfurococcaceae archaeon
GTACTACTCTATTCAATGGCATGTGCCCAGGTCCTTCAACCATCGTTTGTACACCTACATTTCGAGCTTTCTCAACAAGCTTAGCATTTACGTAGAGCTCCGAAATCTGTAGTTCATCATGTGTATCGATCAAGGCTCCTGGTCTAAGAGCATCACCAAGACTTATAACAGCATCAAATTCTGCAAAGAGTTCCAATACATAATCCCAATTCTTATAGTATGGATTTTCAGAACCAGTTTCAAGCATCCATACGGCTAACATAGCTCCACCACGACTAACAATAGGCTCTACACGTTTACTTCTAACAGCTTTTTCAGCTAGATCTCGTGTGATTCCAGCATGTATAGTCATGAAATCAACGCCATCTCTGAGATGCTCTTCTAGTATCTTTAAAAACCAGTCTTCAGGAGGTAATGCCTTGAACTTTGCAATACCTTCAATCCATGCCTGATATGTAGGTACAGTTCCAAAGGGTAGTGGTTCGGACTCTTTAATGAGAGTTCTACGGATTTGCGAAATATCACCACCTGTACTAAGATCCATTATTGTATCTGCACCATATTCTACAGCTATCCTAGCCTTCTCCTTCTCCATATCGATATCAACAATAGTGCCACTAGTACCGATGTTCACATTCACTTTTGTTGAAAGACCTTCACCAATACCAATAACTCTAACTTTTCCACTTCTACGGACATTACGTGGAATGATAACTCTTCCTTCAGCTAGTCTTCTACAAAGCTTTGTTCTATCAATACCTTCCTCTTTAGCTACAATGTCCACCTCGTCAGGTATGGAACCTCCACGTGCCTCCAACATTATGGTTTTTCTAGACACATTCCCACCTTATGCAGTATTGAAGCGTCCAAGCTAAAATAGTCTAAAAGATTATAGTGCCTAAAGCCATAGAGTAGGTAGTGTTATTTTGATAGAGGATATAGTCTTGAAAATTCAAACTATATGGGATCAAATCAATGAGCAGTGCTTGTGAAAGGTTATTAACGTATATTCAAAACTTTAAAAAGAGTTTATCTACATTGAGAATACACAGTGAATCCAGTGAAGTCCGAAAGATAATAGATTTAGCTCTAAGATATGTTCTCGATAGTGAGTATTACTATGAGAAAGGTGATTGTGAAACAGGTCTAGTAACTATATCGTATGCTGAAGGACTTCTTGATGCACTTAGACTACTTAACATGATCGAATTCTCATGGTTGAAGTCTAGAGAGATCAAAGTTGTTGTTGGAGGTTCCTTCGATATACTTCATCCAGGCCATATAGAGTTTCTTCGCTATGCTTCTAGAATGGGATCAAAACTCTATGTCATTGTAGCTCGAGATAAAACATACAAAAGAATTAGAGGTATAGACCCAATATTTAATGAAAATGAGAGACTCAAGATAATATCATCTATAAGATGGGTCTATAGAGCTTATCTTGGTTCTGAAGAAGACATGTTAAAACCTGTTGAAGAAATAAAACCTGATATTATAGTTCTAGGACCTGATCAAGTAATTAAAGAAGATGATCTATACCGTGAATTGAAGTCTAGAGGACTAGAAAACATTAATATACATCGTTTACCTCAAAGATTTGGTAATTACTCTTCAAGAAATGTAAAGAAGAAAATAGCTGAGAGTATTAAAATGTGTGGTAATCTCTAAATATGGACTTGGCTACATGTTGTATGCTAATGTAT
>CAZUDD010000270.1:0-1702 GCA_964619665.1 uncultured Desulfurococcaceae archaeon
CTATTGCAAATCTATGCTTTTCTATTTTGTCTCCATCAACTCTTTAATAATTCTATAAACATCTTCAATCTTTATTAATCCCTTGAATCCTCTACTCATAGTGTTTTCAGGATCATATATTGTGAAGACACCAATCCAGTCATGAACAGCATCGTCAGGGCCTCGATCGTTTTCAGGTAGATAGATTGTGTTCCAACCGATAGTACCTGCTGATCTCCATGATAGATCGTCTAGATATACCATTAGATCTGGTGCATCGCCATGTACTACTGGATAGAGTTCATATGGTGTGTACACTCTGTTATTCCAGTATTCACCGTTGGGGCCTCTAATTTTCTCAATATCTCTCTTCAACTGTTTAACTATGTCTTCATATTCCCACTTCTTAACGATTCCCTGTGGTTCTCTACCCTCTAAATTAATGAATACTCTAGCATAGTATCCACCCCAACCCCAAGCTATTGTATGGTTCCAATCAATCATATCTCTATTAATATCTTGTCCTGGTTTCTTTGGTTTTTCTTTGAATTTTAGATAGCCCTGTTCTTCAAGCCATTGATTGATAACAAATGCACCCTTCATAGCTTTAACACCATGATCAGAAGCGATAACAATGACTGTATCTCTAGGTAGAATCTTCATTATCTCGCCAAACCATTCATCGATCATTCTATAGTATTCAGGAATAACCTTACTGTAGACTGGATGCTCAGTATACCTAGGATGCTCGTTATCGAAGTATTTCCAGAACGCATGGTGAGCTCTATCAACACCAACTTCAACATATATAAATAGATCCCAACTCTTCTTTTCGAGAAGATATTTAACTATATCTAGATGCTGTTTCGTCATCTCAAAGAGTTCTTTATAGACCTTATCCTTTTCATGACTTCTATAGACAATATCAAAGATATATGGACCAAATCTAGATTCAAGTTCTCTCTTTAGCCATGGAGGCCATGTATAGGGTTTATCAGGTCCAGGTGTTGTAAAGTCTGTTACCATAAATCCATTGACTGGTTTTGGTGGATATGTTGGTGGAACACCAATAACACCAACTCTAAGACCTTTTCTACTAGCTTCTTCCCATAGAGTTGTTGTTTTAACGAACGTGGAGTTCACAATATAGCTTTCTCTAACATCACCTGGTTTTCTATGTCTAAAACCATAGATACCAAGTTCACCGGGTGTCTTACCTGTAAACATCACTAGCCATGCTGGTATAGTTATTGGTGGATGACAGCTCTGAAGATTGTATTTAGCACTCTCTTCAACAATATCTCTAAGATTCTTAAGTTCTACACCATAACCTTCATAGAGTATTCTAGGAGATACACAGTCTAATCCAAGAACAAAGATTTTCCTCATATTCAACACCTAACAACATCTCTCAATAACTTTAAAACCTGTTCAAGTTCATAGCTACACTCTCTAGATCTACAGGTAACTACAAAGACCATGTCTTTACCACCAACGTCAATACCGAGAGACTTAAGCTTAACAAGTACTTCAGCTAGATTATACCTGTTGCTACGTACATAGATATACGATTGATCAAAACTCTTAACATAGTTTATCAACACTACAACACCATTACTATATTCTCTAGCTAGAGCTCTACCGATATACGATGTTAGATAGGCATAACTATCAACTCTAAATACATAGATACAGTTCTCAATCGATACACGTTCAACACTAC
>CAZUDD010000271.1:0-1696 GCA_964619665.1 uncultured Desulfurococcaceae archaeon
CAGTTGAAGTTCCTAATGATATAGATACTATCAGTAGAGTAAGTCTTGAGATTGTTAAAGAGATTATGTCTAGAAAAACTATTGAGAGTTTTGCTATTAGAGCTAGGAGAGTTAAGACATATCCTATTACAAGTAAAGATATTGAGAAGATTGTTGGTCAAGTAGTTAAAGATGGAACAGGTCTAAGAGTTGATTTAACAAATCCTGATCTTGAAGTAGGTATAGAAGTTCGTGAAAAAGTAGCTCATATCTATACAGAGACTTTCTATGGTCCAGGAGGTCTACCATATGGTGTTGAAGGTAAATGTATTGTATTGTTCTCTGGTGGTATGGATAGTGCTGTAGCTACTTGGTTAATAGCTAAACGAGGTTGTGAAGTAGTTCTACTCCACATGAAGTCCTATCCTCTCTATGGATTAGATGCATATAATAGAATGATTGAAGTTGCTAAAGCAATTCGTGAATGGATACCTGTAGAAGAACTACCTCTATATATAGTTCAAAACTATGGTGAACTTCTACAGAAGATAATCGAGTATATACCAGAGAGATTGCGTTGTTTAGCATGTAGGAAATTAATGCTAAGAATTGCGAGGAGATTAGCCGTGGAAATTGGTGCTAAGTGTATTGTGACAGGTGAAAGCATTGGTCAGGTAGCAAGTCAGACAATAGACAATATCTACGTCATAAATAAGGGGATCGATATGCCGATACTGAGACCCGTAATAACATACAACAAGGATGAAATTGCTGATTTAGCTAGGAAGATAGGTATCTACGAGTATGCTGCAAGAGAAGTTGAAGCATGCAAAGTTGTTCCACCTTATCCTGAAACTCATGCTAAACCTGATGCACTAGATAGATATGATGAATTTCTGTTCGAGCTATCTCAGAAAGCCAAATTCTCTATCCTAAAACTATAAGGAGATTTATTTAGAGTAGAGAAGATCTTTACAGTGAAGTCACTGTAGGGTTGAATGATATGGAGATTCCTCGATTGTATAGCATTTCAATTTTATTCTTAGCTATAGTAATGCTCTCTGTATTGTGTTTTGCATGTCTTATATATGGGGTTGATCCTGTATCTAGTGATAGATGTGCTGTTATTGCTAAACTGCATATGAATATTGATGGTGGTGCAGTTCTATTCATGGATAGAGCTGTAAGCAGTGCTCTCAGTAGAAAATGTATACTCATTATCGAGATCGATAGTTATGGTGGTTATGTAGCGGCTGCTGATAAGATTGTTCATAGAGTTATCGATAGCGGTGTTGAGTGCTATTCGTGGATTCCTCCTGGTGCTAAAGCTGTTTCTGCAGCAGCTATGGTAGCTCTATCCTGTAATGCTATCTATATGGGTCCAGGTTCTAGTATTGGTGCTGCAAAACCTATTCCAAGTGATGAAAAGACTGTTGAGTATGTAGCTTCTAGGTTTAGAGCTTTAGCTGAAAAACTCTTTCATGGAAATAAAACTCTTGTTAGAATAGCTGAGTCTATGGTTAGGAATAGCACTAGCTTGAGCTGTGATGAAGCAGTATCTATAGGATTCGCTGAATACGCATCAAATCTTAGTGAAGTGCTGAGAGAACTTGATATAGTGAATATGTATACTCTTGAACCTAATCTATGGGAAAAACTCATATCTCTCATATCTGATCCGCTAATAGCATCTATAATGTTTAGTATTGGTGTATTC
>CAZUDD010000272.1:0-1694 GCA_964619665.1 uncultured Desulfurococcaceae archaeon
ATATAATATCATATCATAAGTAATGGCTCCTACGAAATTGAAAAACAGTGATACCGCTATGGTTAGTATAAACGTTACTATGCTGACACCTCTAAATAATGCATCTAATACCTTCCCAACTATATTTGAGGAAATTCTTACGAATAGAGATGCAATAGATTTTAGAATCCATATAAACCATTCACATAATTGTTTAACCCATTCAAAACCATCGATACACTTTAATTCTACATAACGTAGTATTATGAGTAGAAAGAGTATGATGCTCTCGATTGTACCAATTTTCTTATTCTTCAGATTTTCTTTGAGTCTTTCTCTTGATTCTTTAGATCCAAATGCAAACTTCTTTACATGACTTTCAAATGTTTCCATACCTTTTCTCAGTGTCTTCTTGATGTCCTTTGATACTCCCAGATTTTGAACTATATCACTAGTAGACTTCTTTAGATGTTTGAAGAGATTTGATAGGAATTCTCCTATGTTTTCAGAATCTTTTGCTATACTCCAAATCTTTTCAAGAATTTTTCGTGCTATGTAGCTAAAGAACTTCTTTACGATCTTGAGTAGGTGTTTTATTGCGTCCATGGGTGATGTTATTCTTATTTCTTTCGTTATATTCGTTATATTAGCGAAGAATTCGTTTATGGAGGTTATCACTGTCATGAGAAGCATTAGTGTAAATGTTAATAGTAAGCTTATCACTGCACCTGGTGTTATTGCATCGATAAAGTCTATGACACCGAGTATTATTGCCAATATGAAGAGTTTAACGTCTTCAGGTAGTTGTGAAATATCGTCCTCTTGTTCTTGCCCTTGAGCAGATTTATCATGGGAAACTTCATTAGTTTGAGTAGCACCGGATTCTTCTTGACTTTGTAGCGATCCTACTCCTGGTGCATCTATTAATCTTACGAAGCATGGTACAATATCGAGTGGATCTATAGCTAGCGCTAAATTCTCACCTATTGATATATTCCCTATATTAAGACTGTATTTTGAATCTATATCGAGTACACGTTGAACTAGATTAAGTATTGTATGGCTTAGTTCTCTATATGCATAGGATAGATGTGATGTATTTGCTGAAGAATTTGTGTTGTATAGCATTGCTAAGTTTTGTAGTTCAATCATCAATATCATGTAGTGCGTTAATAGATCATAAGTGGCATTGATGAATATTATATCTCCAATCCATTCTCTAAATGGTGTAGTGCTGTTAGCGTAGTAGAGAAATGTGGCCATAGACCTACGACTAGAGTTCTCTTGAAGTCCATCAATAACACTTGAAATAGCTATGATCTCTGAGGTATTACTCTTCAAGTCTATCTTTATCTCCATATACCTTATGGTAATGAAAATCTTCGAAACATTGATACTACTATTCTCAATACTAATTAATGTCCTTTCTATTTCTAGAAACCAGAACTAGTATCCATGCTCAAACTGATAGCTACCGTTAATATTTAGCAGTTCAAGAATTTGTCTATGAATAGCGATGGATTCATTACCAAAGTACCTCTGGAAGATCCCTGTGATATTGAAGTAATCTCCTTCAAAAACTTTTCTTTGACTATTATCTCTAACTACACTGTGTTTTATTATTGTATGGAGGGGCGCTCCGACACCACTAACTATTACTGCAATCACTAAGAGTATTGCTAAGGA
Organism: uncultured Desulfurococcaceae archaeon; assembly: GCA_964619665.1. Lineage (GTDB taxonomy): Archaea > Thermoproteota > Thermoprotei_A > Sulfolobales > Ignisphaeraceae > CAZUDD01. The sequence continues at coordinate 1,666 of CAZUDD010000272.1, forward strand.
AGCCATACCGCGTCTACAAACTTTATTAT
>CAZUDD010000273.1:0-1687 GCA_964619665.1 uncultured Desulfurococcaceae archaeon
CTATAGAATCATGAACAAGATAACTCCAGATATAGCCCATTGTACAGCTGTAAACATAGTCACCATGGTCTTCGGCAATATGGGTTGGGATAGCGGTACTGGTGTAGCATTTAGCAGAGATCCAGCAACAGGTGAAAACAAACTCTATGGAGAATTCCTACCCAATGCTCAAGGAGAAGACGTTGTTGCAGGTATCAGAACACCACTATCCATAGAAGAGTTTAGAACTCAATTCCCACACCTCTACGAACAACTTGAAAAAGCGGCCAAAATACTCGAGAGAGAGAACAAAGATGTACAAGATATAGAGTTCACGATTGAGAAAGGCAAGCTCTACTTCTTACAGACAAGAAATGCTAAAATGACTCCATTAGCTAGAGTGAAGACTGTCGTAGATATGGCTAAAGAAGGAATTCTGGATGAGAAAGAAGCTCTGTTAAAGGTACAACCAGAACACGTTGTACAACTCCTCTATCCAAGAATAGATCCTAAAGCTAAGGCAACACCAGTTGCAAAGGGTTTACCAGCATCACCGGGGGCCGTATCAGGTCAAGTAGTGTTTCATCCTGATGACGCTGTTAAGTGGGCTAAAGAGGGTAAAAAGGTAATCCTTGTTAGAACAGAGACTAAACCAGATGATGTACATGGATTCTATGCTGCTGTAGGTATATTAACGAGTAGAGGTGGTATGACTAGCCATGCAGCTGTAGTCGCTAGAGCAATAGGTAAACCTGCTGTAGTTGGTGCAGAAGCTATTGAAGTACACGAAGAGGAGAAGTGCTTCAAGATAGGATCCATAGTTGTAAAAGAAGGTGACTGGATAACTATCGATGGAAACACAGGCAATGTATATATAGGTATCGTCCCAACAATTGAAGCAGGACTAATACCTGAACTAGATGAACTGCTAAGATGGGCAGATAAGTATCGTAAGCTAGGTGTGAGAGCGAATGCTGATGTACCACTAGATGCAGAGATAGCACTCAAGTTCGGTGCTGAAGGAATAGGTCTACTAAGAATTGAAAGAATGTTCAGAAAACCAGAGAGACTTGAGATACTTCGAAAGGTCATACTAGCTGAAAAGACCGAGGAAAGAGTTGAGTATCTGAAGAAACTTGCTTCAATGATTAAAGACGACTTCAAACAGATCTTCGCTATAATGGATGGAAAGCCTGTGATTGTTAGACTAATCGATCCACCACTCCACGAATTTCTACCAAAGCCAGAAGAAGTGCTACAGGAAATCTATGAGCTTAAACTGAAAGGTGCACCAGAAGAACAGATCAAAGAGAAAGAATGGCTATACAGAAGAGTAAAAGTACTTCAAGAAGCTAATCCAATGCTTGGTCATAGGGGTGTTAGAGTTGGTGTAACATATCCTGAAATCTATCAATATCTATCACTGGCAATACTAGAAGCTGTAGCTGAGCTGATTAAGGAAGGAAAGAGACCCATTATCGAGATAATGATACCACAGGTAGCCGACGTAAATGAGATAAGGTTTGTCAAGCACAAGGCTATTCTACCAGCTATTGAAGAAGTTGAGAAGAAGTATGGTGTTAAACTCGATGTAAAGATAGGTACAATGGTAGAGACTGTCAGAGCCTGTCTGACAATGGATGAAATAGCTAAGGAAGTCGACTTCATTAGCTTTGGAACTAACGATCTAACTCAAGCAGTGTTTAGT
>CAZUDD010000274.1:0-1674 GCA_964619665.1 uncultured Desulfurococcaceae archaeon
GTATTTCAGGATATAGGGATAACCATAAAACTTGTAGAGTTTGTGAAGATAGACGATAGTAGTGTAGTAGCTATCTTTAGAGTTCTTAGATGAACTCCTAATTGAGGTGTAGAAAGTTTTGAGTTCACCACTAGATGAAAGAGATATAGCTATACTGAAGAAACTTGTTGAAAACTCTAGGTCTACCTATGTTGAGATAGCTAGATCTCTAGGTATTAGTGATGTAGCTGTTCTCAAAAGAGTTAGAAAGCTTGAACAGTTGGGCATTATAAAGAGGTATACCATCGATATCGATTACTCAAAGCTAGGATACACAATGGTATCGTATACAGGTATTGATGTAGATGCAGAACACCTATTTTTAGTACTGGATAAACTAAAGAGTCTTCCTAACGTCAAGTTCATAGCTATGACCTCAGGAGATCACAGTATAATAACGAAGATAGTTGCTAAGGATAGTGATGAGCTAGCTAGAGTTCATAACGAAATCTCTAGGTTTCCAGGAGTTAAAAGAGTTTGTCCAGCTATAGTTCTACAGATAGTCAAAGACGAGAAGTTGTAGTCAGCCCAGAAACCGATCATCATTTATCAGTTAATCTAGCCTTCATCACCTAGAACAGCTGTATCTTCTAGGATGTTAAACTTTTAAGCGTTTGAATTTTTAAGGTTTGAGGAAAGTATGTGGTATAGCTACAAACATCATAGTCTTGAGGTACATCGCGATGTCTAGGGAATACAGATACATTGTAAGGATTGCAGGTACAGATATACCTGGTGAGCTTGAACTAGCTTGGGGATTAGCTAAGATCAAAGGAGTTGGATACAACTTCGCTATGGCTATATGTAGAGTACTAGGTCTAGATCCACATATGAAAACAGGTTTTCTAACAGATTCCGAAGTTGAGAAGATAGAAGATGTTATCAGAGATCCCCTAAAATACGGTATACCTTCGTGGATGCTCAATAGACGTAAAGACTATGAAACAGGTAAAGATATGCACTTAGTCGGTGCTGATCTAGTGTTCTATGCTAGACAAGATATCGAGCGTGAGATAAGGATAAAGAGCTGGAGAGGTATTCGCCATGCCCTTGGATACAAAGTTCGTGGTCAGAGAACACATACAACTGGTCGTCTAGGACCAACAGTTGGTGTTAAGAGGAGAAGGTGATGAGTTTTGGGAGATCCTAGAAAACCTCGCAAGAAATGGGAATCGCCTGGCCATCCATGGATAAAAGAGCGTCTCCAAAGAGAAATGGAGTTAGTTGGTTTCTATGGACTTAGAAACAAACGTGAGCTATGGATTGCTCAAACAATGTTGAGAAAGATTAGAGCTAGAGCACGAGCACTACTAGCATTACCACCAGAAGAACAGGAGAAAGCTCGTAAAGCACTCATTGAGAGACTGTATAGAATGGGTATTCTGCAGAGTCCAAATGCAACACTAAGCGATGTACTTAATCTAGATGTAGAGGCTATCCTTGAGAGAAGACTACAGACAATAGTTTGGAGAAAAGGTCTTGCAAAGACTATACATCAAGCAAGACAGCTGATAGTTCATGGCCATATAGCTATAGCTGGTAGAAGAGTAACATCTCCTGGATACCTTGTTTCACGTGATGAAGAACCTCTTGTAGACTACTACCCAACTTCTCCATTTGCAAAGAGAAGAGAAA
>CAZUDD010000275.1:0-1671 GCA_964619665.1 uncultured Desulfurococcaceae archaeon
AAGTAATACCGTATTGATAGTCTCTCCACATCCAGATGATGGATTAATAGGTTGTCTAGGACTAATGCTAAAACTTAAGAAGAAATTTACATACCTATCTCTAACTAGAGGAGAAAGAGGGCTTAACAACATTGCAAACTTATCAAACATTTTGAATACATTAAAAAGCGTTTTCGGAATAGAGCTTGAGATGATTATTCTTCAGTACCCTGATACTCAGCTCTATAGGTATATAGCAGAAATAGCCGAAGAATTGCATAGAATTATAACCGATAAAAACATTCAATGGATTTTAGTGACACCAGAACACGACGCACACCAAGATCATGCAGCATCATTTCGATCCGTTGAGATAGCAACTAGGTACACAAATATATCTGTATTAGAATACTTGTCATTCTCATCATTATTTAATTTTAATGCTAATCTATACGTAGACCTAGACGAGGATTTACTTCACATTAAACTCAACATACTTAGACAGTACGGCAAGAATAGACCGTATTATAATAGAGATTTCTTGGTATCTATACACAAATACTATGGAACCTATTTTGGGGTACAATACGCAGAACCATACAGAGTTTTTAAATGGAAGCTTGCATAGACAAGCAACATGAAACACAGCTTCATGACACACGTCATGGTGTTGCTTCACATGGAATTCCTTCGGAATTCGAATACCATTGAATAATCCAACCCTCTTGATACGATGCAATATCGTTGAACCACATTTTACGGGGTGTTCCTCATTGTCGAGTCTCAATTGCTTAATTGTTGAGATCTACAATGCTTTGGTCTCTGTCTTTGAACCAGAGACAGTCAGCAAAGTCCATGTACATTCAATCCTTTCCTATAACTGATATAAATACGAATTGGTGGCGATCTGCGAATCTCCATATTGGTAATGACTTATCTGTTGTTCTATTTGTGTATTCTATTATGCTTTCACATACTGCTTTAGCGAGGTATGATTCACCAAGACCATATTTAGCAGCATTATCTGGACACATGGCTAGTAATTCATTTAGACTCCAGCTGTCCTTACCTATATCTATGGATCCATCCACTATTTCAATGTTGTATAGCTTTTCAATCAATTCATTGAATTCAACTACATATGTTTTAACGTAGTATACACCAACTTTTTCAAAGAGCTTTCCAGGAATAGTGATGCACACGCTCTTGGGCTCATCTGGATCAACATCTTCTAGTAGTACTGTTTTCTGCCATATCACACGCCATGCTCTATGTAGGAGATATACCTTAGCAAGAGCCGAAACATTCTCCACATACCATAGCGAGATAAAGACTATGTAATCTCTCGAGGCAGGTTCTAGATTAAAAATAGTAACGCATGCCTTAATATCCTTACGACTATCTATTGTAATCCAATGCGTGCTCAGGTTGGTAAAGTGAAACCAGGCATCCTTTATTATCTTTATGTTTATCGATGCTGTCCCTATCTCTATCCGTAAGGTATTTATATGCTTTCTAAGATAATTCACATCAATGGGTATTACATATTCTTGCCAACCGCTGTATAGCTTTATTACATCCCTAAATATTACATTATTCTCTCCGTCATATACATTGACACGGACTTTCATTTCTTTTTCTGAATAAATTCTCAATTTTACGAACGTTAATGATATGTACGTTGCGGTACCT
>CAZUDD010000276.1:0-1664 GCA_964619665.1 uncultured Desulfurococcaceae archaeon
CTACAATAGCTATACGCATGTCTTTCTACCATATACTGTGATTAAGTGTATGTATCGAAATATTGATGAGTAGAAAGAAGTTTTATGTTGTGATGCCTCTACAGATATCCTTGAGAATCGGTGTATAGTTTTGAGGAGAGCTAGGCTATACGAAGTAGTTGATGAAGAGAAAGTGGTTGTTCGATGTCTAGTATGTGAACGCAGATGTACTATAGCTCCTGGTAAGAAAGGTGCTTGTGGAAACTACGTGAATATAGATGGTGTTCTCTATCACTATGGATATGGTAAGATAAGTGCTTTTGAGAGTAGACCAATAGAGATAAAACCATTGTTCCATTACTGGCCAAACAGTACAGCACTAACATTCTCTAACTGGGGATGTAACTTCTACTGTCCATGGTGTCAAAACAACCATATCAGTTTTAGACTACCTAGAGATGACGATGAGGTTATACCACCAGAAAAACTTGTTAAATTAGCTAAGAGCTATGGTGATGAGGGTTTTTCAGCTAGTTTTAATGAACCAACAACACATTTCGATTACCTAGTAGATCTCTTTGAGATGGCTAAGAAAGAAAACCTCTATTCAATGATGGTTACAAATGGTTACTTCACAGAAAAAGCACTTCAACTTCTTGTTGAAGCTGGTCTTGATGGTCTTAGCATAGATATCAAGGGATGTCCTATGATGAAGAGAGCTCTTCAATGGGTTGACCACGAGCAGGTATTTAGAAATGCTAAGAAAGCTCTTGATCTAGGAGTTCATGTAGAGATGGTGTATCTAGTAGTTACAAATACTAATGATTTCGATGAATGTATTGAATGGATAATAGATAAACACCTAGAGTATCTAGGACCAAAAGTACCATTACATGTAAACAGATACTATCCTGCTCATGTATGGAGGGAACCACCAACAAAACCAGAGAAACTCTTTGAAATTGCTGAAAAGGCTCGTAGAGAAGGAATTGAGTTTGTCTATATAGGTAATCTACATAGACCAGAACTAGAGACGACATACTGTCCTAAATGTGGTAAAACACTCATTGTTAGGAGATACTATAGAGTAACACATTTTGATCTTGATCAAAGAAACAATAGGTACTATTGTCCTAGATGTGGCTATGAAATACCTATTAAAGGTAGATACATACCCTGGAAAACACTATGGTTTTAAGATCCAGCTATACCCTGTAACACTCTGTTTTACCTCTATGAGGTGATACTATGGTTAGAAACTGTGTCATAATATTTGATCTCTTTGGAACTTTAACGGATATAGAATCTGATTATATTGTGCATAGAATTCTCTCTGAAAAACTAGCTGAAATACATGGAAATATCTTTAAACCTGAAGAACATCTAAAACTCTATGAAGATCTTATTTATAGATCTTCAGGATTCATCAGTAGTGGTGAAGCTGTTTGGAAAGCTTTAGAGATTCTATCAAAGGAAAAGAATTTCAGTATAGCTATATCCAAAGATGAAGTTCTAAATCTACATCGTAGACTCCACATAGAGTACTCTAGACTTTATGAAGATGCTATACAGGTTCTTGAGAAAGCTAAGTCTATGTGTAGATATGTTGTGCTTGTAACTGATGCTGATAGAGATATCGCTGAAGGAATAGTGAAGAAACATAGAATCGATAAATACTTTGATAG
>CAZUDD010000277.1:0-1661 GCA_964619665.1 uncultured Desulfurococcaceae archaeon
CTATAGATGTTAAAAGAATAGGATTGTATCCTGTGCTAGGAGATGTATATATGTTTATTCTTGATGGAGTTACAAGAGCTAGTAACTCTTTATCTGGACTCTCTACAACAAGTAATGGTTTTTGAAAAGTCATAGTGTCAACTAGTCTTGGTTTTGGTAGTAGTTTCCCTGATATAGCTTCAACTAAAACCCTATGTAGTCCTATACCTATGTTGAGAAAGCCTATCTCTACTTCATGGATAGGCAATGGCTCTTTACCACCAACTAGATACAGCATAGACAGTGTTGTTGGAAGGGTCTCTAGCTCTATAACTTCATATACAGTTGTATTCTTGATAATTCTACGCATACTGATTATCGAAGATCTATCGATAAATAGATAGTATTGCGAGCTACTCATGCTTAGTATGGATTTGAGTGGAATATCGATGATTATAGCTCTAGACATAGACCACGAGATAATCTCTAGATAATCATCAATACTATGAATAGATATTGGTGAATCCCAGTAGTAAGCTATAACTTCAAAACCACTACCTCTCTCTGTAAAGTTCATAAATAGGATTCTGCTTTGAACAGTCCATTCATATCCATGAGCCTCTACATCGTATATCATATAGAAGTTGTTATTGTATTTACCAAGTACATGGATATCTATACGATATCCTTCTGGAACTCTAACTCTAAGCCTATATAACTTTAAAGAATTGTTGTTTCTAACCTCAACTATACCTAGTTCTCCATAATATGGCTTTCCAAGGATGATGTATAGAGTTTTGTCTATGCATGTAGCTGTATATGCTATTGTGTAGAACTCACGTATTTTGAAAATCTTTAGCGGTACTATCGTCAGATTCTCAGTATCTATTAACGCTATGAAGAATTCTGATGCAGCAATAGACACATTGTATAGCAGTCCAAATAGATAGACTCTATCACTACATCTCGTAGAGCTCAATACAACTACATGTTTATAGATACTCTCAATGCTAAAGATTTTCTCGATACTACCTCTATACTTATCGAGAATCAATATCATAGTTTTCGAAGAATTGACAAGATATATCGTTAAATACCTCTTGTTAATGCTGAGTATAGATGAAATCTTTCCCCTATATGGATATGGGATTATCTCTACCTTGAATACAACGCTCCAACTACTCTTAGTAGAGTGTATAGGGATTCTACACACAACGATATAGTCATACATGCTTGTAGTGAGATAAGCCTTCAGTACTAGGTATATGCTATTACCATCAACAACAAAATCAAGAACATCTATCTCAACATACCTCTTCTTCTCGTATCCAACTCTAAACAAGTTCTTTAAATATGAATCGAGAGTAAAGACTTTGTACCATACTATACTGTTGCTCTCAACGAAGACTATATACATATAGTAACCTCTATATCGAGTTGAGTACGCTATACCTACATAGACTTTAGTGTTGTTTACCACAGAAACAACCTGTTTCACAACCCCAAAACCAGGATCTTCTATCCTAAGCATATAGCCATTAAGAACTTCATGAGTTTTCATGGAGTAAACAAGCTGCGCAATATTGAATGCATAGAGCAATACAAGGAGTAAAATAAGCATTATATAGAGCTTCTTAGAGAAGAAACAAGGTTGAATCCCCTTAAACACAGTTGATCTTGCT
>CAZUDD010000278.1:0-1658 GCA_964619665.1 uncultured Desulfurococcaceae archaeon
GTACATATACTTTGTAGAATTATGTATTTCACGTGGATTGAGGTTATGGAGATTATGGATAGAGATCTTGTTGAAAGAGTCAATGCATGGAGAGAATTTGTATTGAATACTAGAGTTGGGGCAATGTCTGAAGGCGTTGAGGGAAGCTGGAAGTGGATAAGCAGAGAGTATGCAGAGCATAAGCTTGGAATCTATTGAAGATACATGCTAATGTATTTCCTATACAATGTACTTAAGCTAAAGAAAAACATTCGTATCATCAACAGCTGTTAAAGGAATACACCGCATATTGACAAAGTGTTCAAGAGTCCCTGGGCCTGGAGTTGCGAGGATACCCATAAAATTCTTGGAGATCAATTTTCGGTACTTTAGCTCTAAGAACATCATGGCTATATCGAGCGGTTCTCTCTATAGAGAGTGGATTGTTATTGTGTTACTGCTTTTGTTAGGTATCTAGGTGTATCTATTGGTCTTTCGAGTAGTTCTCCAAGTCTATAGGCTATGAATTGTATTGGTATTGTTAGTGCTATTGGTGCTATATGTCTATCAGCTGGTGGTACAGTTATTATTGTTGCTCCATCTATTGAGAGTAGGTTTTGATCTCCTTCGAATCCTATTCCAACAACTGTAGCTCCTTTTTCACAAGCCATTCTAATCAATGGATAGGTTGCTTCAGCAGCTATTCTCTCAACAGGAACTACGAATACTGTGAAGAAACCTTCTTCAACAAGTACTATTGGACCATGCTTAAACTCACCGGCCTCCACGCCCTCTGCATGTACATAAGCAGCTTCCTTTAGCTTTAGAGCTCCTTCAAGAGCTATTGGGTATGTAATACCTCTTGAAACTACATAGCCACTTCTACACTTAGCAATTCTCTTAGCAGCTTCAACAGCAACTCCATCTATTGTAGAGAGCCTATCCTTTATCCCAATCGCATACGTCTTCAACCTGGATATACATTCTCTCAGCTCAGAAGCTGATATCTTTCCAAGTTCTTTAGCTGTTCTAAGAGCAGCTATATAGAGAACAACGAGTGTTGATACAAATGTCTTTGTTGCTGGAACAGCTAGTTCGGGTCCAGCTGATATTGGTAGATATAGATTCGACATATTGGCTAGTCTAGAACCGATATAGTTCGTTATACCAAGTATTGTTGCTCCACGAAGTTTTGCTTCATAGACAGACCTTATGACATCGCCTGTTTCACCTGATTGAGATATAGCTATAACAACACTTCCTGGACCAACATTCTCTACGTAGTATAGTGGGAATTCAGCTGCACTAACAACTATAGAACTAACGTTAGCTAGTTCAGAGAGATAGTACGAGCCTACAAAACCAGCATGAAGACTTGTTCCATCAGCAATAATAAAGACGTTTTTAGCACCTAAGAGTAGTCTTGATGCAAATGAGAGATATTTTTCTTGTAGTGCTGATACCGTTCTCAGGATAGCATATGGAATTTCATAGATTTCTCTCAACATATGGTGTGGATAACCATCTCTATCGATAAACTGTGGATCTATCTTTAGATATTCATAAGATCTATCAACTCTCTCTAGATCTACAGCTCTAAACAACTCAATACCATCTCTAGAAATCATAGCAATTTCATCGCTTTTCAACTCAATGAATCTATCTGTATAGCCATAGAG
>CAZUDD010000279.1:0-1650 GCA_964619665.1 uncultured Desulfurococcaceae archaeon
TCTCTAATAACATACTCATTAAGGGTTATTGCTCTTGGCCAGTATTTTTCGGGAAATATACCTACATGATGCCATATGAAGAAGCTTAAATGGTTAGTGATTAAGTCTATACCACTATGTCTTTGATCTACGGGGTACCAATAATTGAATTCTCTTCTAATATCTTCAAGAACTTCAGAATCGATACCTAACTCTTTAGCTACTTCCTTAACATCACCTTTACCTAAAAAGATATAATCAAAGAAGCTTAATAACTTATTAACAGCATCAGAATCTGCACCTTTACTCTCAATAATTCTATTCTTAAGTCTCTCTAATATCTTGTCTAGCTCATATATTCTCAATTTTTTAACTATAGTGTAGAAGGCCATGTATATTGTAGAATCACTTAAAGATTCAATTATCCATTCGGGATCCCACGGTAATCTAGTACCTATGCCTCTCTTTCTAGCACATGGTCTATATGCAAGCCATTGGAAAGTTGTTTCAAAGAGCTTTCTATACCTTTCAGGTATTATCTTCATTTTGCTAAGCCAATCGAGTGCGCTCTTCTTCCAAGCATTATCACTGTAATCTATAAACCATTGATCTTTAATAATAGCAACAATAACTCTGTTACCTGCCCTAGTATATATTCTTCTAGGTTCAGTTTCGTACATTCTATCAAAAGCATTAATTTCCATCAACTTCTCAATTGTTTTGATTCTCGCATCTTCAACTTTAAGACCTGGAAATAATGTGTTGCTCTTCATAATGCCATTATAAAACTCTTCCCTATACACGATCCTTGTAGCTTCACTTAACTTATCATAATCTTTCTGAGACTTTATGTTCAACTTCTCAATGATGTCTTTAGCGGGATGTTCACTAAATCCTTTAACTTCAATAATGCCTATAGGTTCAATATTTTTAACAATACTTGAAATGCCATACTTCTCAAGTAACTCTTCATTCTTCTTTAAATCAATTAATGCTATGTAGTCGTAAGGTGCATGTGCAGGAACACTATACACCACACCTGTAGCTGTATCGTCATCAACAAAATCTGCAGGTAGTATAGGTACCTTTCTATTAATTAATGGTGATATTACGAATTTACCTATAAGATCTTCACCTCTTATCTTATTTAGAATTTCAACTCTCTTATCTTGATATTTCAACTTTTCAATACATTTCTCAGAAACAATCCACTTCTCACCATTAACTAGAGCGATTACGTATGTAGCTTCAGGTTTGACCCATACGTTAGTTACTCCGTATATAGTTTCTGGTCTAAGTGTTGCAGCTACTAGATACTTATCATCATCTTCAATTTTAAACTTGATAAGGTTAAACTCTAGGATGCTTATAGATAATTCATCACCACCTTTAATGTCATGTTCACCTACGGCTTGGTCTTCAATAGGTGAGTAGAGTATTGCATGTGAACCTTGCTTGATATATCCTTTCTCTCTTAACTTGTAGTATTGCCATATAATGAAGGCATTATAGTCTGCGTCTCCTGTTGTAAATTGTCGTGTAAAATCCATCGATAAACCTATAGATCTAAAATCTTTCTCAACGACTGATGAGAAAAAGCTCACAATATTCCAGCCATCACTAAATGTTTTCACGATCTCACTAACCTTATTCTCGTCATCTATATACAGC
>CAZUDD010000280.1:0-1638 GCA_964619665.1 uncultured Desulfurococcaceae archaeon
GTAATAAACGTTGTATTCATTAGACATATCTACGATCTACTTAGAGCTATTTGTTCACATTGCTATAGAGTTAAGCTTCCACCACAGGACATACCTAAATATCTTGAGTATCTAAGGAAACTCAAAGAGAGACAGCCATTACTAGCTAAGAAGTTTGCTGAGTATCTCAAGAGAAAAGCTATGAAGACAACTGTTTGTCCTCATTGTGGAGCTAAACAACCTAAGATAAAGCTTGAAAAACCAACAACATTCTATGAAGTTGTTGAAGGTAGAAGAGAAGCTAGAAGACTCAATCCATTAGAAATTAGAGAAAGATTTGAGCGTATACCAGATGAAGATTTAGAAGTCATTGGTTATGATCCTAGAGATGCAAGACCAGAATGGATGATACTGACAGTTCTTCCTGTACCACCAACAACAATAAGACCATCAATTCTACTAGAAACTGGTGTTAGATCAGAAGATGATTTGACACATAAGCTTGTTGAGATTGTTAGAGTTAATGAAAAGCTTAGAGAACATCTAACGGCTGGTGCACCCTCAGTAATCATTGAGGATCTCTGGGAACTACTACAATATCACGTAACTACGTATCTAGATAACGAAGTTCCAGGAGTACCACCAGCTAAACATCGTTCTGGAAGACCATTGAAGACACTGGCACAGAGATTAAAAGGTAAAGAGGGAAGATTCAGAGGTAATCTATCTGGTAAAAGAGTTGATTTCTCAGCTAGAACTGTCATAAGTCCTGATCCATATCTAAGCATAAACGAAGTTGGCGTACCTGTAGATATCGCTAGAATACTCACAGTGCCTGAAAAAGTAACTCCTTGGAATATAGAGGAGCTCAAGAAATACGTTATTAACGGGCCATACAAGTGGCCAGGTGCAAACTACGTCATAACACCAGATGGTAGAAGACTTGATCTGAGATTTGTTAAGGATAGAAAGAGTATAGCTGAGTCATTAGCACCTGGATACATTGTTGAACGTCATCTAAAAGATGGAGATATAGTGTTATTCAATAGACAGCCATCTCTGCACAGAATGTCTATGATGGGTCATGTGGTTAGAGTTCTACCAGGTAAAACATTTAGGCTTCACTTAGCTGTATGTCCACCCTATAACGCTGATTTTGATGGAGATGAAATGAACCTACACGTTCCACAGAATGAAGAGGCTAGAGCTGAAGCAAGAACACTATTACTGGTACAGAACCACATCTTAACGCCTAGATACGGAGGTGTCATCATCGGTGGTATTCAAGACTATATCAGTGGTGCATATATACTAACAAGCAAAGTCACTTTACTAACACAGGATGATGTTGTTGATCTTCTAGCTGCAGCAAAATATGTTGGTAAGATACCTGAACCTGCTATCCTATCACCAAAGAAACTATGGACAGGTAAACAGTTGATAAGTCTATTCCTACCACCAGACTTCAACTTCCATGGAAGAGCAAACATCTCATCAGGTTACCTAAAGTGTGAAGATATTGAGTGTTTCTGGGATTCATACATTGTTGTTAGAAAGGGTAAGCTACTCCTAGGTGTACTAGACAAGAAAGCTATTGGTGCTGAACAAGTTGAGAGTCTACTCTACTGGTTGACTAAAGAGTATGGTGTTGAATACGCT
>CAZUDD010000281.1:0-1633 GCA_964619665.1 uncultured Desulfurococcaceae archaeon
GATGGTAGGTGTATAGATGGTATAACTGATTGTTCAGATACTATTTTAGATAGCGTTGATAAGAAGATCATAGTATTAAAGAAGTTGAAGAAAGTTAAAGAGTAGAGATTGGTGTTTATTTTTGAAGATATTTGCTGTTATCATGAGCTTTAAATCTAATCCAAAACTTCTTAGAGTAGTCACTGATAGTGTCTATAGACTCAAAAACTATATTGATTTAAAAGGAATTACTGTTGTGGATTATGGAACTCCAATGAATTCATTGAGTATCTTAAAGCATGTTTATGGTGATTTCATCGATATTCTTAGACTAAGCTATGATCCTGGACTACAGTTTATGCGTGCAATAGCTGTTTACTATATTGTTAAGAGATGGAGAGATGTTGATGCTATACTCTTTGTTGATAATGATGTTGTTCTTATCCCAAAGACTTTTAGATATCTATTCAAAGTATTTGAAGCTCATAGTGATGTTGGTATTGCATCACCAATACTAGTCTATCCAGATGGAAGAATACAGTGGATTTCTAGTCTTGTTGATGATACAGGTTTTACTATTGGTGAACCAGCAATATTCTATAGAGAGAATGATTATTATCTTACTGTTTATCCAATGGGAGCTGTATTCGCAATAAAAACAAATGTATTTAGAGCTATTGGCTATGGAACAAAATCACTTCCTTTTTGGTATGAAGATGTTGATATTGGTCTTAGAACATGGAGATCAGGATTTAAGTGCATTGTTGTTCCAAAAGCAATAGCTATTCATTTCCATGGATATACCAGAAAATCAACATCTATAGATAGATTGAAGTGGTATGTTGTAGAGAGAAAATATGCTAGGATAAAATGTGTTTATAGAAACTTCAACTTGATAGATCTTATCAAAACAATGGTTATTCAGTTTCTGGATTACATGAGGTTCGACTTAAAAGAATGTTTAAAGAACAATCTCTACTCAAAGCTATACTGTGTATATAGTGCAAAAGCTTTGATAACAGTATCTAGAGCTTTAGATAGAGTAGAACGAGTATATATAGAGACTCATAGAACTAGAGAATTTAAGGAGTTGCTGACTAGAGCTTTAAAATATCATTTAGTGCTTTTAACGAGTTCTAGATATGGAAGGAGATTAACAGAGATTAGGAGTAGAACTCGAGTATTCTCGATGGAATCTCGTTGATCTATATAGCTAAGTGGTATCATGGTTAAGAGGATTATACTTGATTTCGCTAGAGACTTAAAGGTACAGTTCTCGAATCGTGATATAGCTCTAAAGCAATTCGAGAAGATTGCTGTTGAAGGAACTAGATTTCCCATAGTTATATATGGTCCTGAGGGATGTGGTAAAACAGCTCTACTAAAACAGCTTACAGTATTGTTTGAGGAGCAAAACTATAGTGTTGTATATGTCAATCCCTTTATTGATATACCTGAACAAGCTGTATACACAAATATCGATGTAAAGAGTCTTGTTTTAGAGCTTTTCAATGAGTTGATTTCTAGGTATAGCGGATTTGCTTCAAGAGCATTAGCATATCTTGGAATAGCATTGATAAGTAGACTCATGAAGAGATCTAGAAGATCAAGTATAGCATTGCTTATCGATGATGTTTTTCAGGTTATTGGAGTT
>CAZUDD010000282.1:0-1624 GCA_964619665.1 uncultured Desulfurococcaceae archaeon
GTTCTATAGATGGTTTGAGAGGAAGTCTAGGGATAGCGTTGGTGAGGTCAAGAAGCTCGTAGATCATTTTAAGAGCTATGCTATTAAGCTCGCTCGTTCTCTCCGAACAGAAGCTCAGTATAGTGGTTTTGTTGAGATTTGGTGGAGGTGAGGATATGAGGGTTATCGTTGCGTACGATATATCTGATAACGATGTTAGACAGAGAATAGCTGATTGGCTTCTATCCAAGGGCTTTACAAGGATTCAGAGAAGTGTCTATGTTGCTCGTGGTGGAGCTGCTCTTGCTAGAGATGTTGAGAGATTCGTAAAGAAGCTTATTGATCCTAGAACAGATGTTGTTCATATAATTGTTGTTCAGGATCTTGATTGGGATAGAAGGATTGTTGTTGGTAGAGAAGATGTTTCTAGGTATTCACTACACATATCGTAGAGCAATACCTGTTACACTAATCAAAGAGTATTGTTGGTGTCCTGCTATACCATGGATAGTGTATAACTATGGTTTTGAACCTGACTACACACCATCAATGATAGAGGGTTTTGAGTATAGAGCTAAGAGAAGACTTGATGAAGTAGCTGATAGACTTGGTCTTCCAGAGCCTAGAAGATATGAAGTGTTTGTATTGAGTAGAAAACTAGGTGTTTATGGGTATATCGATATAGTTGCAGGATCAAAGAGATTAACTGTTGTTGAAGTAAAGGCTTTCAAAACAAAGAGATGGAAACACTTCGAAAAACAGCTCATAGTGTATGCAGCAATAGTAAATAGTGAGCTTGGACCAGTAAACAAAGCTATTCTTGTTCTAGGTAAAAAGACTATCTCTATAGAGATCATGGATAGAGATATAGCTATCGCTAAGAAGCTGATAGATGAAGTGAGAAGAGCTATAGAGTCTCCAGAACCACCAAGAGTTAACCATGTAGAGAACAAATGTCTATACTGTAGATATAGAAGACTATGCCCCGTTTACTCAACATAGCTAAAAACACGGATAAGTTCTATAGAGCTAAAACCTCGTTGTGATTGAGTATCTAGCTATCTATGAATAGCTATCTATTCTAAACATTTTAACCCTCTCCACATATCGGTACACAGCCCTCTTCTATAGTGAAAGATTCTGTACTATGTGGTTCAAACTCTACACAATATCTATTCGTATCTACAACAGAGTACATGAGCTCTTGTATAGGTTGAGATCCTGGATAGAAAACACCTTGATAGCTATGGATAGAGCTCTACGAAGTATTGTTAGAGCTATAGAGCTAAAATACGTGATTCAAGTAGCTTTGAGCAATAGTAGCAATCGTGTTGACGCTATGTATCTTACCTACGACGATTTTGTTAAGCTTATAGAGGAACTTAGGAAGAGAGGATTTGAGTTTCTAGGTATTGTAGAGAATGGAGATGAAGACTCCTATCCATGTAAAACAGCAATCCTTAGAAAAGACAACAAATACATTAGGATAACATGGAAAAACAGAGGATTCATAGAAAGCATATGGATAGAGATAAACACCTATAGACCACCACCATAGAGAACACCATAAAAGAATCTAGATCCCAAACATCAATTCAAAAAACTTTTTCAGGTGGCAATAGCTTTCTTGCCAAGATATAAAGTA
>CAZUDD010000283.1:0-242 GCA_964619665.1 uncultured Desulfurococcaceae archaeon
ATTACCTAAGAAGTACTATCAGATTGTCAATATGTTTCGATATGAAACAAAGATGACTAAGCCTATGATAAGACTTAGAGAAGTAACGACATTTAAGGAAGCTCATACAGTTCACGAAGATTTTAGTGATGCAGAAAGACAAATTCTAGAAGCGATTAACATATACAGGAAGTTCTTTGATGCTCTCGGCATACCATACACTATATCTCGAAGACCTCAATGGGATAAATTTGCTGGAGCAC
>CAZUDD010000283.1:252-1624 GCA_964619665.1 uncultured Desulfurococcaceae archaeon
ACTATACACCATAGCGTTTGATACACTACTACCAGATGGAAAAGCACTTCAGATAGCTACAGTTCATCACCTCGGTCAAACCTTTACAAAAGTATATGAGGTTAAGATACAGAAAAGAGATGAAAGCTTGGATTTCGCATGGCAAACTAGCTATGGTATATCTGATAGAGTCATAGCAACACTAATATCCTATCATAGCGATGATAGAGGATTGATCTTACCACCCATAGTAGCACCCATACACATCGTTATCGTTCCAATACCAGTTCCAGATAACCCAGAAATGACTAAGAAAGTACTAGAGTACGCTAAAGAAATCAAAGATATTCTGGTTAATCATGGTCTAAGAGTTCATCTAGATGATCGTGAAGATCTTAGACCTGTAGATAAATACTTTGAATGGGAACTTAAGGGAGTTCCTATAAGAATTGAAGTTGGTATAAAGGAACTAGAATCTAACTCAATAACGATCTTTAGACGTGATGAAATGAAGAGAACAACTATCGATAGATCAAAACTCCTTGAGGTTATCGACAATATAATGAAAGAGATAGAGAGTAATCTAAGTCGTAGAGCTTGGCAATGGTTCAAATCAAAGATCAGAAGGTTTAACGACCTCAATAAAGCAATAGAGTTTCTGAAATCTGAAGGGGGTATAGCTGAACTTCCATGGTGTGGTGATGAGGAATGCGCTAAAAGAGTTGAAGAGATGTTAGAGGGTATTGCTGTTCTAGGCTCACCAATACCATCAATTGAAGAATCAAGAATTAAAAAAGAAATCCTTTGCGCTATATGTAGAGAAAGAAAAGCTGTAACAATTCTCAGAATTGCTAAGAGGTATTGATGTTCTGTACATCTAAGTATCTACAATGTTTATTTATCCGTTTCTAAAATATCATAGGTCTTGGGGTTGAGTATGCCTAAGAAAAGAGAGAACCGTGGACGTAGAAAGGGAGATAAAGGTGCTGTAGCTAGAGTTCAATGCGATAACTGTGGAGCTATGATTCCTGAAGACAAGGCTATTTGTGTTACTAGATGGTATAGTCCCGTCGATCCACAATTAGCTGCAGAGTTAGAGAAGAAAGGTGCTATAATAGCTAGGTATCCAGTAACAAAGTGTTACTGCATTAATTGTGCAATATTCTATGGAATCATAAAAGTTAGACCAGAAGAAGAACGGAAGAAGCGTGTGCCTCTACAGAAGATACGATAGAGATGCAAGTTCTCTACAGCTCAGTTTATTTAATTACCTAAGGTTTATTTAATTACCTAAGGTTTATCCGTATATAGTGAATTCTCTGTATCACTGTTAAGATACTCAATACTAGTAGTATCAATGATACTAGATGTGCTATGGGTATCAGCTTTAGTA
>CAZUDD010000284.1:0-1613 GCA_964619665.1 uncultured Desulfurococcaceae archaeon
TCTTTATACAGAGTGTCTATGAAGCTATAGCAAAATTTGTTGGTCGTGGAGAAAAACCACCTACACTAGTATTTGTCTATCCATCCCATCCATATGTTTGTATTGGTGTTAATCAGATACCTGATCTAGAGGTAGATACTGAGTACTGTAGTAGACTTGGTATACCCATTGTTAGAAGACAGGTTGGTGGTGGTGCTGTTTATCTAGATGAAAAACAGCAGTTCTACCATGTTATTGTGCCTAAGAATCATAGACTAGCCTCTAGGACAGTAGAAGACTTCTTTAGAGAGATTCTACAGGCAGTTGTTGAGTTCTATCGTAGTTATGGTCTTCCAGCTGAGTATAAACCTATAAACGATGTTGTTGTTCGAGGAAGAAAGGCTTCTGGTAATGGAGCTGCACTCCTACACAACTCAATGGTTTTGATAGGAAACGTTATACTTGATTTCGATGCTGAGAAAGCAGCATCCATACTAAGAGTACCCGATGAAAAGCTTAGAGCACACCTAGTATCCTCGATGAGAGAATGGGTAACGTCTCTAAAAAGAGAACTCGGCTATATACCGCCTAGAGAAGAGGTCGTGAAAAAGCTTAGAGAATGCTTCGAAAAGACACTCGGTATAGAGCTTGTGGATAGCGAGCTCAGTCCCGAAGAACTTGAAGAAACAGAGAGAATCGCTTCTAAGTTGAGGAGTAGAGAATGGCTCTATGCACTAGCTAGCGGTAGAGAATACATCTTGCAGAGGTATAGACCTGGAACAAGAGTCATTAAGATTAGAGAAGGTCACTACATCGTATATGCTGAGCACAGAGGTACAAAGACTATCAGAATAGCTCTTGAAATAGTGAAGAACAGAATAGCTAAGACAATGATTAGCGGTGACTTCTTTGTAGAACCACCAGAAGTAGTAGACTCTATAGCTAGATCACTAGAAGGAGTAGAGATAGACAACGCTGTTAACAGAGCTACAGAGATAGCTCGAGAACACCTATCCAAAGCAAAGATAGTTGCCGGATTAACACCAGACGACATCGCCAAGGCTATTGAGAAAGCAGTGAATCTATATAGAGAAAATGTTTAGATCTAGAAGGAAACTCATTGAATTCTCTTCATCTTTATCTCTAACACTGCACTGCTATTAATGGTCATCACTATATTGGTAGTCTCATCAAAAGTTAGTATGCTAGAATTCGATCCAGAGTTGTGAAAAGTATAAGCTTGTTAGTGCTTTGCCGTTTATGGGTAGTGTGTCTAGCTATGTTTAAGAACGGTATCAGAGATACTGAACTTAGTGATGATGTTGAGAAGATTGTGGATATTCTAAAGAGATTTGATTGGAAACGCTATGGTGTTGCTTATGCTGTGCTCTATGGATCGATTGTTGAAAGACGTAGAGTTGTACACGATATCGATGTAGCTATAGCGTGGTTTGAAGAACCGGATCCAGATACGGTACTGAATCTCTATGCAGATCTCTTAAAACATACAGTGGATACGAAGCTTATGGTGGATATAGCTATTCTTAACTGGTATCCACTCTGTGAGCTTGTACAGGAGATATGGAGAAAGGGTTTGTTGATCTATGAAGCTAGTAGTGGTCTATACATAGAGG
>CAZUDD010000285.1:0-1588 GCA_964619665.1 uncultured Desulfurococcaceae archaeon
TCTACCTACAGTCTCTCGTGTTGAACATTATAGTACATTTCATGTGAAACACGGGTTATAAACTAGAGAAAGCTAGCTAAATTCTCGGGGTGTATAGTATATGCCTAAGAGAGGACTTGAAAGGATAATAAGGCATGGTGCTACTGTAGTAGCACTGAAGGGAATGACAGCTAGAGCTATCGGTGTAGTGACAGGTAGTTTACAATGGATAATTGGTTCATTGCTTGGTCAAGACGCTTACGCTGGCTGGTTACTATTCATGTTAGAGAACTTAGCTAAAGAAGCTCCACGTCTAATAACACTTGACCCAGAGAGTAGATGGAGAGAAGTAAAGAATAAGATTAGAGAGCTAAAGTCTGAGTGGATGACATTACCTTTAGAGACAAAGAAGTCTTACATAGACAGAGCTAAGAAAGAGCTACCTGAATTAGCTAAAGCACTTGAAGGACATCTAAAACCAATAAGAACCATTATTGAAGCTGTTAGAGGCGCGCCAGCTGTTTAAGCTGTAAAGGTGATTTAAAAATGGCTATTCCTCATTTTTTACCTTTTTTAAGACCTAGTGTACCTAGAGACAAGTGGCTTAGAGCTAAATCAGCATGGTTAACTATCTATCATGCTGTAGAGGAAGAAGATTTTGATAGGATTTTCATAGCTTACAAAGATCAACTTGAAGATCTATTGAATTTCCTTGATAGGTATACCGATATTGATCCTGATTGGCTTGAAACTGCTCTTAGGAGACATGATAAGGAATATAGTGAGAAGTATCTTCTTGAAAGTGCTAAGTGGCTTTTAGCTTTAACACCTGTTTAATCTTTTTTATTGGTGTTTATTATGGGGGTTAGAGCTTTATGGCGGAAGTTAGTAAACTTGTTCCTTATGATAGCCCTGAATTCCCCAGATCCATGCCTATACTCTTTAGGGTTGATGATACTGTATATCCAGTTGTTCTTAAGTTTCCGTTAGAGAAGAAAGCTGTAGCTGAAGTTATCTTCAAGGGTAAGCTGTATTATGATCCTGAGTTAAGATTGTTATTTGTTGATCATAGACCTGTTCCTAGTGAGAAATTACTTGAGTTATATCCAGCTTTGTATAGATATGAGTTTGTAGAGAAGACTCCTAGTGCTGAAGAACTGTATAGAATAGCAGAGGTTAGAGCATTTAGAGAGGTTATGTATAGAGCTGTTAGACCAGAAGTTATTGAGAGGATTACAAGACCTATTCCGTATGAAGAATATGTTAGAATTGTTACTGCGTATAGACTTGTTGTAGCTCCTATCTTTGAGACTTTCCTTGAACTTCAGAGAGAATTAATTGAATTACCTTTGAAGATTAGCTTGGGTTGGTTCTATGGTTTCGGTACAAGAACTAGCAGATAAAATAAACAAGTTATTTCATGGATTGAAACAGACTGAAATTAAGTCTATTGCTGATGATGTAGCTGATATTTTCTTTGAGTTAAGAAAACAAGCTACCCATGACATATACACTAGGTTAGCTATAGGTATAATTGCTAAGTACATAGCTAGGAAAATAACCACAGAAGCACTGCTTAATGACCCAGAGATTAAGAAGATAATAGAGC
>CAZUDD010000286.1:0-1586 GCA_964619665.1 uncultured Desulfurococcaceae archaeon
AGTTTGAGTAACACTACGAGTTTGAGTCTCTGTCAATGTTTTAGTCATTGTGATAGTTCTTGGTTTTAGAGGTAGATACTCAATCTCATAGTAGAGCTCTATAGGCTCAAGCTTATGACATTTACGCTCTACTTTTGGATGAAGGGTTATGATATCTATATCGCTCTGGACATCAATAACAGGTAGCTTAAGACCTTTTAACTTATTTACAGCTCCAACATCGATCGATATACTTGATAAAGGTTTGATCTTTATTTTACCACTTCGAATCATAGCCTTACTCTCTATATAGCTAAATACTAGGTCTGAAACACCATATGTACCACCAACAATTAAGTCTCCATTACTTAACAGCTTAAGACTATCATCTACACTAGTCATGGATGTTGATTCTAACGAGATATTGAGGTATACATATCCCTTGTTAACATCGAGAACATAGATACGACTTCGTAGATAGTGTGTAGATTCATAGAATTTGATTATAGTCTTATTGTTACAATAGACACCTAGATATTGCGTAGCTCTTATAGATGTCAATCCTAAGTCATAGACTCTATATAGAGATCCATTGCTAGAGTTAAAGACCATAAGTATCGATCTATACATACCTTCTTCACGCCATAAAAGTGGAACCACTATCTTATCTCTGACAATCGCCATCTTGAGAGGTTGTAACGAGACACAATGGGTTATGTTTATTACATTTGAAACCCATAGCACTTCACTAGATGTGTAGTTGATAGCCATTAGGAATACAGTAAAGTATGGACTGATACATTCTTCAAAGAGAGCTAGAGGTCCATGGCCAAGAACTGCTACATATAGTATAGATCCGTTCATAATTGTAGAGATTGATACCAATCCCTCATATACAGGTTCACCAGTCTTCTTTGAATAGATATCCATATATAGCTTCGATCTCTCATACTCTATAACATCACCTGTACTAAGATTGAGCTTTAGAATACCGATATAAACAGCATTTGAGAAGAGCTCTATTGTTGTGAATACTATGTAGAGTTTGTCTTCATATACATCCATATAACTAAAGTCCATTAAAGGTTCAGGCAATACATAGCTCTTAAACCAGACAATTTTACCTGTATCTAGATCTATCTTGGCAATACCAAAAACATTTTCAAGAGCTAGTATCTCACTCATCAAGACTATTGCATATCTATCTAAGACTTTATGACCAAGGATTACTATAGGTAGATGTTCTTCGTAGAACCTATACCTATAGATATAGGTCTTTTCGATGCCTAGAGATCTATTCATGTTTAGTACTATTAACCCTGTTTCAATTGATGTAGCGTTAGTTATATTCGTATAACTGTATGTTCCTAAAGCTATGATTCTATCCTTAGCTTCATGTAGTGCTAAGCTAATTATTGAACTTCGATGTAGTCTAAATATTGTTGCTCTAGACTCTAGTTCTTGAGCAAAAGTAGCCGTGTTGAAGCTGAGTATAGATATTGTTAGTACTGCAAATAACATCAATGTAAGTCTATGCATAGTGTTGAACCCCCGAAAACCGGAACATAGGATATATACAAAAATATTTTTTATTATGTCTATATAGG
>CAZUDD010000287.1:0-1578 GCA_964619665.1 uncultured Desulfurococcaceae archaeon
ATCTAAAGTCACGCGATGAAGCATTGAGAATTAGACATGCATTTAGTAAACAATTAAAGAAAGAACTATGTGAATTCACATATAAAGGCCCTAAAATTGTTCCTAATTTAAAGATAAGAAAGGAATTGACTGTAGTAGTAGATAACTGTTCGAATCTACTTGAAATATTTCAAGCTCTAGGATTCAAGTACTATAAAGTAAAGAAATGGAGGAAAATCTATAAGTATGGCCCTTACAAAATATTTCTAGATAATGTTGAAGGTTTAGGGCAATTCATGGAAGTTGAAGTAGAGGGAGTAAAGGACATAGAGAGCTTTAGGGATTTGTTAAGGAAGTTTATTGCGTTGATGAAGATCAAAGAAGAGTTTATTTCAAAATCATATCTTGAGCTATTACTTGAGAGAATTGATAGGTAAAAAAGGAAGTAATATATGTTTTATTTAAACAGTTATTCTGTTGGAGTGGCTGTCACGGCTCTTTTACCTATGAAGAGCATTGTGTATACCATTGTTGCTGTTGCAACTATGGATATAATCATAGTTATTATCACTATGAGTGATAAGAAGCTCAATTGAGCTCTTATACCTTCTATTGCGTTCGATTGTGTCTTCAGAGTATTATCGATGCTTGTAATACCTTTACCTATATTATCAACTCTAGTAAGTAGTACCCTATAGCTGGAATTTACAATACTTATCATGTAGTTCTCTATTCTCTTCATAGACTTGCTGATGTTGGTTCCAATATATATTTTTAGATCTCTTAGATATGCTTCTAAACTTTCAATAGTCATGTTTAGTGCTCTAAATCTTGAAGCGGTACTCATATTCAATTGCTCAATTATCCTGTATATCTGGTCTAGTGATTTGTTTAAATCACTACTTAGCTTACGATATACATGTTCTCTGACATAGGTCTGAATTTCTGATGCTGAATTCCTTACAAACATTAGATACGATACAAAGTCATATACTATCTTACCCTGATAACTGTAACTATATATCAATGTGATGTTGTATGTTCCCTCAGGTAATTCTGGGACATAGATGGAGGGTAGTATCGTTAAAGTTCCAGATCTACATTTGAGAATACCTGTTCCATCTACAAACCAATTCAATAATGTTTCTGTAGATATGAACGTCATCAGTGCATCAGTACCGTTTATGAGTATGCTCACTACTCTTGCATATAATGGCATTCCTGTGGCAATTATTTTGAATACATTCGGTGTTACAATTCGTTCTATACTAAGTGTTAATGTGTATTTCTCTGTGGTTTTAGACTCGATGCCTTGTAAGGGTATCAAGACTAGCATTGGCTCTACACTAAACACTATTGTATCTTCAGCTTCACCACTCTTTTCACCCACTGCTATAATCTCGTATTTTTCTTGTGGTAGTGGAGGTAGAGCAAATGAGTAGTTCCAAGATCCTTGTCTATCCGCCTTAACGATACCAACTAATAACCCTAGATAGTCTCTGTATTTCTCAAAGTATTTTGTCCATGGCTCTATACTTTGTAGATTAAATGTAGCTGTAGCATGTGTACGTATGTAAATGTAGACTGTTTCATTTGGAT
>CAZUDD010000288.1:0-1563 GCA_964619665.1 uncultured Desulfurococcaceae archaeon
CTACTCTTTCTATTACTTGATTCCATGAGCTTAACCCCGTTTAAAGACGTATACTCCAACCTTAAATCTATGAATACGCTTTACATGACGTTCATAGATCTGAGGTATAGCCATAGTATCTATAAACAGGAGTTCTAGTTCATAACCAAACTGTTTCGAAATATCGATTATAAGTCTATGCGAATACTCATTGAATTTGTGAACCGATATAATGATGTATGGATTAGCTCTAAAAGCACTCTTTAGAAACTCTATATCAGCACCATGTCTTTTAACACCGAAAGGAGGATTCATAACTATAGTTTCGATATGCCTTAGCGAGACTCTATTTACATCACTACACACTATATCTATGACATCGTCAACTCCATGCTGTTTAAACCAGTGAATAGCTATCGATAGTGTTTCACAGTCTATGTCTATACACAGAACCTGATTAGCTCCGAGAAGAGCTGCTCCTAAACTCAAGATTCCTGTTCCACATCCATAATCTGCTACACATCTATTCTCTATATAGCCTCTGAGATAGGCAAACCATAGAATTTCTGCAGCTAATCGAGATTCTATTGGATATTGTTCGAGTTCAATCTTTGGATTAGGAAAAGAAGGTGCTCTAGATAGGATTATCTCTAAATCTTTTTTCGATTTTATATCGATACTCACCATGGATACCTATAACCCTCACCAAAATCAAAACATTTCAACGCAATGAATAATTCTGCTGGTGTAAGAACAGGTTTCTCTATATCGGATAGATCATCTATGGCTAGTCTTGGACATGAGGTTACTACAATTGCATCATATTGATCTAAGTCTAGGTTCTTCAATGAATACACATCTAAACCTATGCTTTTTACAACTATGAATTCTCTACTGTGTTTTGATAAACACTCAACAACTCTATCAATAACATTAGGTCTATACTGACCATATGAACCAGCTATTACAATCCATTTCTTTGCATTTATAGCACTATAGATTTTCCAATATCTAATTTTTAGAACTCGGTTCAATTCACTACCTATATCGAATACAGTGTCTGTATATGGATCAAAACACATAATTTTCTCAACAAGATGAGGATACATTAGGGCTATTGATAAACAATGGAATTTACCACCTGCAACAACAACAATGTAGTCACAGTCCATGAGATTAGGCGAATAACATCCTAGCACAACACCCTTGAACACTACTCTATCTCTATATATAGACTCTATACGTCTACACATCCTGATGTGTTGAGCTGTTGATACAATGCATATTCTTGAACTCTTAAGATTCTTAATTAGATCCTCTAGATTCTTATCTGAACAACATGTACATTCAACTGGGATGAATATTGTTCTGTTCTTGGGTTTATAGTAAGGATACTCTAGATGACCATAATGAAGAATTACATCTACGTTAAGTTCATTTGCTGTAAATTCATCAACTAAGCATGAACCAAAACTTGGATTTAGTGATAAGTATATCTCTATGTCTGGTATAGCTTTTCTAAGCTCATGATAGATAGTGTTGAAGCATTTCTTAAAACCTTCAGGAAGTTGAGTTAGAATCTTC
>CAZUDD010000289.1:0-1559 GCA_964619665.1 uncultured Desulfurococcaceae archaeon
CATTAATTCTTCAGGATTTGTTTCAACTTGCGAATCTGTTGATATCATTAGATGAATTTCATCAAATATTACTAAATCAACTGCATGTGAGAATAAAAGAGCTACATCGCTATGCCATGTTCTCCTATACATTTGATGTACTGGAATTCCAAAGAAATCTAATACAAAGCTGTCAATAGTGGACACATTATATGCACAACTGAGTAAAGGACTCTTCAATACATCAGATTCTTCCTTATAACCAGCCTTAGATGCAGAATCCTCGTCAACGCACTTAATAGGTGCCCCCATTTGATAACATACATCTACATCAAGTCTGCTTCTTAACTTACACACAAGATCACTCACTAATGCTTGAAGTGGTAATACATGGACAATTCGCTTATATCTTGCATATAGCACGTTAAAATTCTCTTTAAAAAATTGCGATTTACCATAGCCGGTGGGCAACACGGCTATAACAAAATTACTCCACTTCTCAGCAAGTTTTCTTAACTCACAAAGTGCAACTCTAGTTGTCATAACTTAATACCCCAATACCGCTCTAGTCTATATAACATATCACAATCAGGTACACCTTTGAATATACTATCTAGAAATAGTCTAACTATGGATATCAACGATTCGAAACCTACGTCCTGTATCTTATCTAAGGTATATCTAAGCATATTTAACAAATGTTTGGATAGGTCTCCGACGGTATTTATCCCTAAAATTTTCAATGAATCGAGTGCAGCTTCTAATGTCTTGTATACCTCGGGTAAGTTACCTATAGTGTAAGTTTGTATCCAAGGCTGTCCAATCTGTCTCACAATATGTACTCGCAGTATAACATTTGCTAGTTTATAAACATCAATTGCTTGTTCACTTAATGTGTGTAATATAGTCAATACGAGTATGTAATAACTTAAATCAGGATGCTCAAGCATTATTGGAAGGAACTGTCTTAATCCATGTCTGAGAATGAACTTCACAGACCTTTCTCTACTTAACTCTTCAAACAATCCTCTCAATAACACACGTCCTGCATCCACATCGTGAGGTACTGTAACAAGACCGATAATGACATGTCCTGTAACCTTGCCTTCTCTATGGTGATAGAGACTAGGTTCTATTGGAGCTATCTCCGCTACACGTACGTATAGATCGCCTATCTCAAGATCGTATATTAGCGTACGATCTCTAACTGAAGGTCTCACTAGAGGCTTAACATTGACATATGAGCGTACTATCCAGAATCGTACGGTATCTACGAAAAGTTCCGAGAGAGGGGTATACCATCTAAGTCTCTTTGCATCCACAGGTATGCGTATACCTTTAAGAGAACCTGTCTTAAATTTCGGTTGAAATGTTTTTCCTTCAATTCTAAGTTCGTAAATAACATCCTGATAGAATATGCGTTCAACATCACTAGGACTTGGTTTAGTACGTCCCACGTCTGGTAGAACCTCTGAAAGAGCTTTTAGGTAGCCGTTTTTATCCTTGACTTCCACAATCAATACTTCAAGATTTTTCTCTGATTCATATTCAAGTCTTAATGATTTAACATACCTTCGAAC
>CAZUDD010000290.1:0-1553 GCA_964619665.1 uncultured Desulfurococcaceae archaeon
TTCTAGAGCTTAGATACAAACTTCAATCACTTATAAGAATTCTCAAAATTAAAGATTCAGTCCTTAGAACATATGTTCAACTCTATGACTTAGCTAAACTACTACATACCATAAGAACAGAGTTTGGTGCTAGTGGAGCAAGACCTATGATGCCAATACCTATAACAAGAGTAAGCACATCATCACTACCCTTCGATAATATTTTGAACAACCTCGAAACAATATATAGAGAGACACTTTCACTACTAAGAGATATAGTCGATATCGCAGAAAGAATAGCTAAGAGAGAAGTCTTTAGTAGACTCTACAGAGTACTAAGATAGCTAGGGGATAATTGAAACTAGTAGGAATAGCAGCTTATAGCGGTGAACCATCTAAACACCTAGTAGAGAAAACAATTTCTTTCATTGATGCACTACACAGGTTTTGTGGTAATGGAATAGCATTGATACTCGGTGGTTATTGGGGTTTAATGAAGATAGTAGTGGATAGAGCACTCAGTAAAGGCATAACAACGATAATCTTACCCCCATTATCACGTGAAAACATGTCCTTTCCAGATAAAGCTATAACTCTAAGACTAGGTGTTGACTATAGAATTAGAAGCATCTTTATAGCTAGATCTTGCGATGTACTGGTAGCTCTAGGTGGTGAAGCAGGAACTCTACTGGAAATAATTGCTGGTTACTGCGAAGCTAAACCACTATTTGTATTAAGATCTGGTCTATCAACAGATAAAATAGAGTTATTCTCACCATATATAGATAGTAGAGCTATATCAAGAGTAAGAATATATGAAGACCCAACTCAATTAGCTAAAGATGTATGTAGAGAACTAGAGCTTAAAACCCAAGACACTACTTAGCAGTAGACGGAGTTTTGGGCCCGTAGCTCAGCCAGGATAGAGCGCCGGCCTCCTAAGCCGGTGGCCCGGGGTTCAAATCCCCGCGGGCCCGCCACAAACTAAATAGACTATGTAGCCCAGTCACGGTGGTTAGTTCTTGCCCATAGATGGCAATAACTCAAATAAATTCATGAATATCTAGATATTGTATTGAATAGATATACAGAAGGGTAATAGCTCGATCCAGATATTATTATGCAGTGAATAAAAATGAAAGATACAATATAGAATTGCTATAGACCTTAACGAAACTCATTTAGGACTCTTAGAGAGGTAGTTATGATAGCATAATGTCTTAGAATTCAAATCATAGTGAGCTAAGGAAGCTAATTAGAGATTAGAGAGCAATATTTTGGAAAGTTATGTATAGTACGCTATGGGGATTAAGGTATGAATACAAAGAATGTTGATAGAGTTAAAGATTTTATTAAGAAGCATGGAATTAAGGCTGAGATTCTAGAATTCAAAGAAACTGTTGAATCTGTCTCTTCAGCTTCGAAGGCTTCTGGTTTTCCACCTAGTAGAATTTTGAAGACCTTGGTGGTTATCGCTGAAGAAAAGCCGTACATAATCATACTTCCTGGTGATAGAAAGCTAGATTTTAAGAAGTTAAGTAGAGAATTGAATACTAAGAATCTTAGATTAGCAA
>CAZUDD010000291.1:0-1541 GCA_964619665.1 uncultured Desulfurococcaceae archaeon
CTTAAGAATATAGCCATAAATATAAGCGATATTGCGAAACCAGCTAAGTATTCTCGAAAAGCCTTTCTAACAATACCAAGCTCATTAGTTAAGTCATAGTATGAAGCTCTAATAGCTGTTACTATATTGTTTACTTCTCTATATAGACTCTTTGGAGTTTTCATTAGTATAGAAAGAGAGGAATAGAGACTGGATACTCTTCTATTCAAGGACTTTAAGAGATTTATATGGTCTTCACTTAACGATTTACCTTTTATTCTCTCCTCAATTATAGAAAGGGTTTTCAATGCTTTATCTATGAGATTAAAAGATTTTAAAAAATATTTTTCGTGTGGGAATCTTTTTAATGCTTTACCTATGGATCTGTGTATGGTTTCAAGTGTTGATCTCAATAGCTTTAGCTCTGTAGGTATAGACATTAAGTCCTCCTTCCTTTGGTTCTCCATTTATATGCTACAAATGCTATTAGTCCGAATACTACACCCCAACCAATTATTACAAAGACTAGGGCTTCAGATCTCATGATATCACCTATTCATTTCTTAACTTAGTTCTGAAGCATATCTGCGCTTGATTGCTGTATACTCTACGTAGAGTCCTAGTAGGAATAAATAGATCAATACACATACTGCAAGCCATCCAAATGGATTATCGGGTAGTGCTGCAGCTCTTACAGCACCTGTTATTAGTCCATAGGCGAAGTAGCCTAGCATTGCTATTAGGTACAATGGTGCAATTATACCCGCAACAGCTACCAATAACCGTATGGTACCTTTATGAATCCACCACGATTGAGCTCTTCATAGCTTTCGCTAGCACCCCATACCCACATAACAGCTGCGAGCTCTAGTAATGCTACGACTAGTAGGAATAGTGATCCAGCCCAGAAGTCCATTAAGTCTAGATAATCTGTTAACTGCTTAGTTTTAGCAATACCCTCAATGTTTACTAGAACACCTGTAAAGAATACAATTCCAAAGGCTATCCAAGCACCTTTTGATCTCTTGATACCCCAATCTTCTTCAAATATCGATGTTATGACGTTGGTTATTGCTATAGCGCTAGTTACACCAGCAAACCATAGTAGTGAAAACCATAGGAATCCAGCTATAGACCCTATTGTACCTAGTCTACCAAACAGCGGTGGTAGTGTACTAACTGACAGTATGAAACCAGACATCTTTCCAGCTTCAACAGGTGCTAGAATCTCTGGCCCACCAAATGCATAAGCTAATGGTATAGCTATGCTTGCACCCATAACTACTTCTGCAAATTCGTTTAGTGTTGTCGTTGTTAACGCGCTTAGTGGTATATCGTCTTCTCTTCTTAGATAGCTAGCGTAGTTTGGTATGATACCCCCAATACCAATACTCAATGTGAAGAAGATTTGTCCAGCACCTTCTAGCCAGCTACTTGGATCTTTAAGCTTCTCAACTCTTGGAAGCCATAGCCATTCGAAGCCTTTAATACTTGTCCATTCGGGTTTGATTGGAGCTCCAAGAGTTAGAGACATTATGACTAGGATTACACCTTCAATGAAT
>CAZUDD010000292.1:0-1527 GCA_964619665.1 uncultured Desulfurococcaceae archaeon
AATTATAGCTGCATCTTTTTCACCATGTTTTCTAAGCTCATCAACTATATCTTCAGCATACTGTGGATCTACCGCTAGAACTGCAATACCTTCACTAGCAACCGTAAGTGGATCTATACCCATAGCATCTAGGAAACTCTTTACAGGTATACGAATAGGGATATCACTTCTCTTAATCACTATCAGTACATTGTTTTGTAATGCCCATTCATTTAATACAGCAGCTAAACCACCTCTTGTAGGATCTCTTGCCGCATGAATATAGCTAGAGTATCTCTCTATAACTGGTAGTACTGTTTTTGTCAATGGTTTTGAATCACTAACTAACTCCTTAGCCTTTTCAATCATACCAAGTTGTGCTGCAAGAATTGTTGTTCCATGCTCAGCAATAGGGCCTGTAACGATTATCTTATCTCCTGGTTTAATCCTATTATCAACAATGGGATTTTCAGAAATACCGAACCCAGCTATAGTAATAACTATCTTGTCTAGAGATCCTCTTGGCATAACCTTGAAATCTCCACCAATAACAGCGACATTATTCTCTTTAAAAACCTTCATCATAGACCCTACGATTTCGTCGAGCTCTATGATATCGAAACCCTCTTCAACAACTATAGCATCCATAACAGCAATAGGTTTTGCACCCATAACAACAAGATCATTTATAGAACCACAAGCTGCTAAGGATCCTATGTTACCTCCAGGAAAGAATATTGGGTTAACAGTATAGCTATCAATTGTGATAACTAGATATTTATCACCGATTCTTATTGCAGCACCATCATCAAGTACGTCAAGTCCAAAACCATTCAATACAGATCTAAGGTTCGTTGGTACCTTAGATACTATGATCTTCTCTATTATTTCCCAAGTATCCTTAGCTCCAGCACCATGTAGAATACTGATCTTATCTGCATACATGTATTCAGCCCTTAACTAACACAACTTACTCAGATTTATGTAGGTCTCTAAGCCAATTTTGTATGGGTCGATATGGTAGACCGTACAAATAGTGATCATAGAGATCTACTTGAAGAGATTAAGAGAGTCTATGTTGAGAACCCAAGAGCTAAGGAGATAATAAGATCTATAGAGATACTATCGAAAGAACTATCATCTACTCGTAGAGATGTGATAAAGATAATGAATTTTTGTGGAACTCATGAATGGACAATAACACACTATGGTATTAGAGCTGTTATGCCAAAAAATGTAGATCTTATTGCAGGGCCAGGATGTCCTGTATGTATAACTCCTGGATCATATGTTGAACAGTTGATAAAGCTGAGTTTTGAGGATATACATATTCTTACGTATGGAGACGCTTTTCAACTCCCTGCAACACCATCATCAAGAATAAGGAGTTTAGCTGAAGCTAAGTCTATGGGGGGTAAGGTAACTGTAATCTATAGCTTTCTAGATGCTATGAGAATTGCAAAGAGCAGACCGAATGAGCTATTTGTATTCTTTGCTGTAGGTTTTGAAACCACTATGGGTTCAACAGCTATTCCATTAATTCGAGGT
>CAZUDD010000293.1:0-1527 GCA_964619665.1 uncultured Desulfurococcaceae archaeon
CCACTTCTCATATAACAGACTGTTAATCAAAACTAGTGCTCTCTACTAGGTTCCTTACTTCTTTGATGAATGTGTCTATCGAGTGGTCATAGAGAGGCTTTATCTGGTTATATTCATGTTTGTGATGTGGAAACGTCTCGGTGTGTCGGTGGTGAGGAGCGTTATCGTATCTCAAGATAACTTCGTCGTTATAAAGCAGTGTATATGAGTACTTAACTACTTGTCCTTGAATGATAAGCTCTGATACAAAAACCTTGTATTGACGTTTTATTGCATATAACTTATAGTAGCCATCGAAACTCGATAACCCAGGTCTATATGATATAAGGGTTATGTTGACGAATCCTAGTTCTCGTAACTTGCTTGTGATGTAAGCTACTCTATCACTAAGCTTTATTCTCATCTTTTTCCTCACTATTTCAGCTTAAGCTTTTTCTTTAGCTCCTCCTCTACTCTGTATAGTTCTTCTATGAGACCGTACCATATCATAAAATCTCCGTGTACCTCTGGGTCTAGGGGCTCTGGTAGTAGCCCCATGCTCCATTTCTCATAGAAGTCGCTACTATCCATACCGTATTTTTCCTCAAACTTTTTAATCTCACTTAGTAACCAGCGCCTTCTCGCTACAAGCTCCTCTACGAGTTTTAGCATGGACTCCAATTCACTATCACCACTTGGCTTTCTAGCTAAATTTTAATTCAGTTATTCACACTAAGAAAACTCTTCCTGTACCAGACACCCTATTCTGTTGCAGACTAGCTTTACCTCTTCGTTCTCCCTGTACGGTCTAGCAAGATTCTCTAGAGTTAATTGACGGCCACAAATAGCGCACCTTAGCTCTCTTCTTACTAACTTCTCGTAGAATCCTAGCTTCTTCAACACCTTTTCTAAGTCATTATCATGTATGGTCTTAACAATGCTAGCAGCTTTAGCCAATGTACTCCCCAGGTACGTTTTTAACTCGAGGGCTTAATGCGTGTTTGCTGTACTAAGGTACAAGAGCTGTACTTTTCAACTATTGTTTAATTCCCTAGCCGTGATTACTATGATAGCAAGTCCTGCCATAATGTTTCAAATTGCTGTTTCTCAGTGAAACAATTCTA
Organism: uncultured Desulfurococcaceae archaeon; assembly: GCA_964619665.1. Lineage (GTDB taxonomy): Archaea > Thermoproteota > Thermoprotei_A > Sulfolobales > Ignisphaeraceae > CAZUDD01. The sequence continues at coordinate 1,104 of CAZUDD010000293.1, forward strand.
CTTATATCCCTAGCCTTGTAAGCCGGTGGTCGCGGGTTCAAATCCCGCCGGCGGCTCCAAAAGTTTATACCATCTTATTACTCTTCAATTTATCCACTAAATCATTATGAAACATTTAATAACTCTAGAATATGCTTAGCTATGTTTAAAGTACCTCTAAAGCCATATGTCAACTCTTCAGCGTGCATTATGTCATATAACTTACAATTGAGTTTTAAAGCAATAGATTTCTCATATAATCCTCCAAGAATGAAGTTAATTTTCTCTTTACTTAGAGTATTTAATACTTCATAAGCATCAGGTTCATGTATTAATTCACATGATAAATTGTTTTCAGATATCATTTCTTTAATTTTCTTTACAGTGAATTCATTGTACGTATCTAGAACTATAACTAAGGGATTCATATTCAACTCTATACAAA
>CAZUDD010000294.1:0-1509 GCA_964619665.1 uncultured Desulfurococcaceae archaeon
CACTAACCTTCTCTACGATGTCAGTTAAAGCTCTTATAGCTATTAGAGCTGCTACTATGCCACCCTTCATATCAACGGCACCTCTTCCAAAGACTTTTCCTTCCTTAACAACTGGTTTGAATGGATCCATAGTCCAACCACTACCTGGTGGTACAACATCGTAGTGACCATTGATCTGGATTATTGGTTCACCTTCACCTTTACGAGCTATGAGTATATACCTAGGATACTCTGCATATTGAGGATAGTATTTTTCGACTACATCTCTAGGAACTTCATGAACTTCTACATTCATTCCTATGGATTCAAGTATCTTTGTCATAAACTCTACGAACTCTCTATACTTTTCACCAGGAGGGTTTATGGTTGGTATTGCTATTAGTTTCTGTAGTAGCTCTATACCCCACTCTAGGTATTTATCGACATTTGAGAGAAGCTGTTCATGCAACAGAGTCGACACCCACTCGCTAGGTATACGTTTCACTGAAAGATAAGTTCATTTTTTCAAAACAAATAATTATCTTTAATTATTCTGGACATAAACAAGCTTATCATGCATCTAAGAGATTCTAATTGTTGGTTTAAACGGTACTATATCAGCCATGGTTATGAGGCCTATGGGTAGATACGGTAGTTTCTCAGCTATGCTTAGAATAACAGAAGCTGTTCCTTGATCTCCAGGTGTACCACTACTTCTCCACTCTATACTATAGTCTTTACCCTCAATAACTATGTGTTCGTATTCTGGTGCACCAACATATGCATGGAATTCTATCCTTATAATCTCCTTTTCACCGAGATATCCAATACCACATCCTATTAATCCTCTATTCATACCCTTAGCCACTTTAACACCGTGAGACTCTACATCTTCTTCAGCTACTACAACATCTTGATACTCTTTAACGCTTGTTAAATTTATACCAGCAGCATCAGCTATGAGCAGTACACTCTCTGCATAACCAACATGTCCAGTCAATTCACCTGAAACAAGTTTAGATTTTACAGTTTGTGGATCTAGACCAACACCTATCTTTTTCCTAAATGGTTCACGTCTTTTTGCGGCATCAACACTTCTAACAGCTCTTATTCTCTTAACAATGTTTATTGGAGCACTTAAAGTGATTACTAGTGCATCTAGTAGAAATCCAGGATTAATACCTGAGCCTAGAACTGTTACGCCCTTGGTCTTAGCAAGAACATCTAGTTTTCGAGCTAGTACAGGATATCTATACCATGGATAAGCAAGGGTTTCACAAGTGGATATAATGTCTAAACCCATATTCACGACAGTAGCTATTTGTGGATATACTTTATCGAGATAAGAGGCTGTTGCATGAAGTACTACGTCACAACCCTTCAAATCCTCAACTCTATTAGATACTTTAACACCTAGTTTCTCAATACCGAGTAATTCACCAATATCTCTTCCAACGATATTAGGATCAATATCTATAGCAGCTATTACTTGATGACCTCTTTCAATAGCTGTTTTAGCTAGAAGTCTAC